>NZ_PYNY01000017.1:0-95389 GCF_003026135.1 Photobacterium sp. GB-36
AATTGACTGTGCCAAATAACCGAAGTTATTTGTATTGGTCACTAGTATCATTGATAAATCTTTCGACTTAACTTTTCAACGAGTGCCCACACAGATTGCATGGTCAAATTGTTAAAGAACGTTGACTCAATACTTAATATTGGTCAGGGATGCGTATTTTACTCAGCCCTTAACTGTAGTCAAGAAGAAATTCTAACTTTAAACTTTCTTATTAACTACCCTTGGCAAAACCAAAGATTTAATCGTTATTCGATATTAATAATTCAAAAAGTTTGAACTCGATCATTTGTTTGTTCGTGTTCCCTTTCGATGGAGCGGCATTATAGAGACTTCGATCACTCTGACAAGTCTTTTTTGAAAAAAATAATGTATTTGCTCGTTATTTCATCTACTGTGGTTGATACGCTTGTAATTACAACATTTGATGAACTGATGGTTCACTCGCTAGTAATTACAACTCAATGAAAGTAATATCATTGTGAGTTCGATGTTAAAAGAAACATTACGCATTCTTCCTTCCATTTTGACGATGTAGTTTAATTAAATATGAAATCAAATAATCCAACCATAATAACCGCTCTAGCTATCGCTATTATCGGTGCATTAATTCTTAGCCTTATTCCTACTCTTCATTCTTCTGTTAGCTTTGCTTTAGGTGCAATTGCTGTCGGTGCTGCACTTTACTTCATGCAAAAACCTAAAGAAGTGGCCCCTGTCGATAATACTGAAACCTCTCAAAGCAGCAAAACCCTTTATGTTGGTAACCTTCCTTATCGCGCTAATGAGACTGATGTTAAAAATCTATTCGCTGAGCATGGCGATGTTTTTGCTGTACGCCTAATGAAGGATAAACGTACAGGCAAGCGCAGAGGCTTTGGCTTTGTTGTAATGAGTAGCTTAGATGCAGATAGTGCTATCGAGCAATTAAACAATAAAGAATACGGTCAACGTACGTTAAAAGTACGTGAAGCTAATGAGCCTAAAAACGCAGATACGGATATTGTAGAGACTGAATAGTACCCAGCTCTATTTGACGTAAACTTTTATTCAGCGCCGCTACACTTTGTGTAGCGGCGCTGCTATATGTAAGGTTATTTATTTTATTATGGGGTTGTTTTTCTTGTGCAGATAATCCTAACAAGGACGATACGCGTAGCGCTATCGCTTTACCGGAATCCACAACATTCACTTCATTATTAAGAACGGCTTTTATTTCTTCTTTAATTAATGGGAAATGTGTACAACCTAAAATAATGCTATCTACTTGCTGTTGCCATGGCGCTAAAATCTCACTGAGTTCATGAAGAGAAATAGATTCACCACGTAGCTTTTGCTCAGCCATTTCTACTAATCGGGTTGAACCAATCATTTTAACTTCGCAATCACTAGCAAATTGGTTAATTAACTGATGCGTATATTCACGCTTAACCGTTGCAGGCGTTGCTAATAAGCCAATGACTTTGGTATTACTTAACTTCGCAGCAGGTTTAATCGCTGGAACAACGCCTACAATAGGAATGTTAAGATTTTGGCGCAGGGTCGGTAATACAATTGTACTTGCGGTATTACACGCAATAACAACTAAGTCTGCTTGATATTGCTCAACTAATGTCGAGACAATATGATTGGTACGCTCAATAAGTATATTATCGGGTAACTCACCATACGGGAAGGCGGCGTTATCGAAGGCATAGATATATTGCACTTGCGGTAAAAGATCGTAGATTTCTTTATAAACAGATAAACCACCTACACCAGAATCAAAAATAACAATCTTTTTCACTCGTACCATACCTAATAAACATTACTCACCTTATGATACTGCGATCTTCAGTTCTCGCAAACAGCCCAGTTAGCTAACTGATACCGCTGATAATAAAATCGTTCAGTTCTCTCTATTTTTTCCATGTAATATCTAGAGATCGTTGGAAAAACTGATCATCAACCACAAAGGTTAGTACTGAATCTTCCCGTTATGTACAAGCTTTATTAAAAAGGCCGCTGTATTAGCGGCCTTAATCTTGCGTTTTCGATTAGAATTGGTAGTTAATACTGGTGTAATAAGTACGGCCAGGCATTTGATAACCACCAGCAGTCTCATAATCTTCATTTAGAAGGTTCGCTACTCGCCCTTTTAAGGCAAGTTTTGGCTGTAGCCAATATGTTAATGCCAGATCCCAAGTATCATAAGCCGGTAACTCACCCGTTGGACCATATTGATCTGGACGTTTGCCATGGTATTGATACGTTAGTGCGCTATCGAGATCACCAACACTTGCTGTACCTACCCACTTAAACGAGAATTTCTCGCGGCGATCTAAACGCTGCCCTTGGCTATTACGGGGATCTTTAAAGTCAAAGTTAAGCTGGTGAGATAAAAAGCCCGTATCAAAGTCTGCTTCAACTTCAATACCTTTGATTTTGCTTTTTCCTGATTCGTTATAATACTTCCAAGACGTGTTATTAAAACCAATAAGGTTATCAATCTGCATGCGATAACCTGTAACAGCTAAATCAATCACGTTGTAGTTAGCTTCAATAGCCACTTCCGCATTTTTTGATTTCTCAGGGTTTAGTGTTTCAGTGCCGTAAAATGGTGAATATAGTTGGAATAAATTCGGCGCTTTGAATGCACTGCCGTAAGATGTACGTAGTTGCACTTCATCAGTGATATACCAACCACCAGCCACGTTATAAGTAAACTGAGAACCATACTGCTGGTTATCGTCTAAACGTAAGCTAGACTCTAATGAAAAATCATTAACATTCACTAAACCAATACCATAAATACCCGTATTGTTTCTGCTAAAGGCATCTGAAGATAGCTTGTCTTGCCATGACTCTTTACGCCAATCAACACCACCGACTAATTGTAGATTGTCGTTAACGGTAAAATGGTTATTCCACTGTAGATTGCGTTGAGTGAATTTCTCATCCTGACTGGCAACAACAGGCGTCGTGGTCGCCACTTTATTGTAATCGTAATTCGTTTGATGTTGGTAATCTGCAATTAACTTAGATTGGTAACGCCCTAAATCTAAATCCAATCCTGCGCTATAGTCAAATAACTCAGGCTCTGACTGCATATATTGATGTACTGGTTCACCAGAAAAGAAATCAACGAATGAGCTGTCATACTGGTACTGATTTTTATACCAACGTGTAGAGACAAACCCTTTTAAGGTATCGCTAAAACGTTGATGATAAGCAATCATGGCATTACGACTAGCAAAGCCATGTTTATCACCATCATTTAAACCAGGCTGTGGCTTAACGTTATAGCCTTTATCATCTTCATAACCTACAGCAAGTTGCAGCAAACCATTTTCACCAACTTTATACGCGCCTGATGCACTCGCCTCTTGATAGTTATGACTACCAATACCTACATTCAGCTTCGTTTTTGATGGTGAATCAACATCAGCCAATGTAATGATATTGATTACACCACCAATCGCTTCTGAACCATAGATTGCAGCACGAGCGCCGCGAGTAAATTCAATGCGCTCAACTTGAGTCAAAGGAACTTGGTTAAAATCAACCGCACCTTTTGCTGCTCGTGCCATACGAATACCATCAACGAGAACGAGTACCTGATCGGAATTAGTACCACGTACCATAATACTGGCTAGCTGGCCGCGCCCACCATTTTGCGTCACCTGCACACCCGGTAATAAACTAATCACTTCTGTGAGTGTTTTGGCTTGTATCTTATCGATATCTTGGCGGGTCACGACATTAAATGGCGCAAGTACTGAAGTCACAGGTTGTTCAAAACGGTTGGCAGTGACGACCATCACATCATCGGTTTGGGTGTTATCTTCTGCTGCTATTATAGAAAAAGAAGGGAAATACACCGACGTGACCGCCAGCGCTAAAAGTGTTTTTTTCATTTGAGGATCCTAAGTCGCGTATATAACAAAGCAAAAGTGCTTTACCGCTGGTTGGTATTCGGACTTAAGAGCATGACCTGAAGAAGGTCGCCTAGGCATCAACTTCCCATCTCAACAATACATCATTCCATATCTATTGATTAATCATATTGTTAAAACAGTGTTTGGAATACATCCGTGTGCGTTCGTTCTCTATTACCGCTGCGCGTCAGTTACGGATTTTCACCGTATTCCCGTACCATCCCATGGTTAACCAGCGCAGTGCAGATGCTAGTGATGTATCGCTTTTATGTCTAGTTTTGTTTGCTATTAGTTATAAATAAATTACGCAATAAAAGACTTTTTCTCGGCGTAACACTGGACATCACTGTGCAATGCAATAAAATCTGCGCTCTTATTTTGAGCAGTCGAGGCATACACTATGACATCCACCATCCTTAACACCGCTGATTATCAGCAACAGTTGGATGAAAAGGCAGAGCGTATTCAAAACATTTGTGCTGATTTTGATACCCCTGAACTCGAGGTGTTTGCCTCTCCTGCAGAGCATTACCGCATGCGTGCAGAATTCCGTGTTTGGCATGAGGGTGAAGATCTTTTCTATATCATGTTTAACCAAGAAACACGTGAAAAATACCGCGTTGATCAATTTCCTGCGGCAAGCCGTCTGATCAATGATTTGATGCCGATGCTGGTTGATGCGATCAAACCCATTAAAGCGCTACGTCATAAATTATTCCAAGTCGATTTCTTATCAACCCTTAGTGGGGAAATCCTTGTTTCTATGCTTTACCACCGCCAACTTGATGATGAGTGGACAGCAGAAGCTAAGCAGCTAAAACAGCGCCTAAATGATGAAGGTTTTAAGCTAAATCTTATCGGCCGTGCTCGTAAGATGAAAATCGTACTGGATCAAGACTATGTTATCGAACAATTAAAAGTGCACGATCGCACCCTAACCTACAAGCAAGTTGAAAACAGCTTTACCCAACCGAATGGTGAAGTTGCACAAAAGATGCTTGAATGGGCTGTTGACTGCACTCAAGACAGCGAGGGTGATTTGCTTGAACTTTACTGTGGTAACGGTAACTTTTCACTGGCACTAGCACAAAACTTCGAACGCGTATTAGCAACAGAATTAGCAAAACCATCTGTAGATTCTGCGCAATACAACATTGCGGTTAATAACATTAATAACGTACAAATCATTCGCATGTCTGCAGAAGATTTTACTGATGCAATGGAAGGTAAGCGTGAGTTCCGCCGCTTAAAAGATCAAAATGTGGATCTTCAAAGCTACAACTGCAATACGATCTTTGTCGATCCTCCACGATCGGGGATGGATGAGGGAACCTGCCGTATGGTGCAAGGTTATGAGCGTATCATGTATATCTCTTGTAACCCTGAAACACTCAAAGAGAATTTAGACATCCTGTGTGAAACACACAAAATCACACGTTTTGCCTTATTTGATCAATTCCCATATACCCATCATATGGAAGCTGGTGTATTACTTGAACGTAAATAATATTACCAAGTAGCCCGTAATAAAAAAGGCGCTGAAGGCGCCTTTTTTATTCTTGATCTTAATGAAATTATTTCGATTCAACTTCTGGCTTGGCTTTTTTATTCATTATACCCATTTTGTAGCTCACCCAGAATAGCAGCGCTAGTGCAATCATTAATGGTAAGAAGTTCGAGCCCATTTCTGGAATTGCTGCACGAAGACATGCAGAGTAACCAAATGCGCCGACAAAAAAGCATGCCGTTGCAATCGCAGGCGTACCTTCTGTCATTGGCTTACGTAGGTATTCTTGGTACAGGCAGTACACCGCCAATACAAATGCAAGCACAGGGAAAATAGAGAATGCCACGCTGCTTGACGTTAGTACTGCTAATGTTGCGTTACCGCATACACCCGCTAGTAATGATAGAACTAGAGTTTTACGTTCTGCTTTAACTTGTTGCTTGTCCATATCCTTCACCACAAAATCGAAATAAGGTTATAGTTTTTGCCTGAGCTCTCGACGCTCACGCTCTTTTCGGTACCAATAAGCACCCTTTGCAATCATTCTTAATTGCATAATCAATCTTTCTGCATGCTCAGCACGAGCATGGCTATCCAGATCTAACGCTTCCGCTCCTGAACTAAAGACTAAAGTAACAGACGCCTCTGCTTGGGTATACGCTTCTTCGTGCGCCACCCCAGTTTTGGCCTCAAGATACTCACTTAGTTCAGCAACAAAGTGTTGTATTTCACGGACAACAGCAGCACGAAATGCTGTTGATGTGCCTGAACGTTCACGTAATAGTAGACGAAAGACATTAGGACTACTTTCGATAAACTCCATAAACGTCTCAACCGAGGTGCGGATCACACTCCCTTCGGTCGCAATACGTTGACGAGCTTGCCGCATTAGCTGACGAAGGATCAATCCACCTTCATCCACCATAGTTAAACCTAATTCGTCCATATCTTTAAAATGACGATAAAACGATGTTGGGGCAATCCCAGCTTCACGAGCAACTTCTCGTAAACTTAAATTAGAAAAACTTCTGTCTGCACTTAACTGGCTAAACGCAGCATCGATAAGCGAGCGACGGGTTTTTTCTTTCTGTTGAGCCCTGATCCCCATGGACATCTGCTTCTCTATAGTTTTCTGACCATAATACGCAACTAAATGAAGATAAACCATCGCGTAAGAATAGTCCTATACTACTGGCTCAACCGCCTTCACGCAAAGCCAGATTAACATCATTTATTCACACACTTCACAATCTACCACCTCACCGTTTAGGGTAATTATTCGCATTTATTCTTCCAACTCAGCGATAGAGCGTGATCCCTCGCCAGCTCTGACCATCTATTGATTCTCCTATTGATTACAAATCGTTACACTTACGATGCAAAAATGTTACCAATACAGATAGGAATAATGTGATGACGGATACGCAGTGCAGTAATAACAGTCATTTTGATGTGATTATTATTGGTAGTGGCCCTGGCGGTGAAGGTGCTGCTATGGGATTAACTAAAGCCGGTTTCAACGTTGCGATTATTGAACGCGAAGACAGTGTTGGTGGGGGCTGTACGCACTGGGGAACGATTCCATCGAAGGCTCTGCGTCATGCTGTTAGTCGTATTATTGAATTTAATCAAAACCCGCTTTATTGCAAAAACAACTCAACACTTCACAGCACCTTTAGCCAAATCCTCGGTCATGCTGAAGTCGTTGTAAATAAGCAAACACGGATGCGCCAGGGGTTTTATGACCGTAACCAATGCCAAATTATTCATGGTGAGGCACGCTTTATTGCCAGTCACAATGTTGAAGTAAAAAGCAATGATGGCAGCCTTGAGCGCTACAGTGCTGATAAATTTATTATTGCAACAGGCTCTCGTCCTTACCATCCTGACGGTGTCGATTTTGATCACCCCCGCGTGTATGACAGTGATTCAATTTTACGTTTAGAGCACGATCCTCGCCATATTATTATTTACGGCGCAGGTGTGATTGGTTGTGAATACGCGTCTATTTTCCGGGGCCTTGGCGTTAAAGTTGACTTAATTAACACCCGTCAACGCTTACTGGAATTTCTTGATAATGAAATATCAGACTCCCTGTCTTATCACCTCTGGAACAACGGGGTGATGATACGTAATGATGAGATATTTGAAGAGATTGAAGGGACTGATGACGGGGTGATCCTACATCTACAATCTGGCAAGAAAATGCGTGCAGATTGTATTTTATATGCCAATGGCCGTACTGGTAATACCGATAAACTCGCGCTCGAACATGTTGGCTTAACCCCTGACTCTCGTGGACAGCTCAAGGTTAACCGCAGTTATCAAACCGAAGTCGATCATGTTTATGCGGTGGGGGATGTAATTGGTTATCCAAGCCTTGCTAGTGCAGCCTATGACCAAGGTCGATTTGCAGCACAAGCGATCAGTAAAGGACAAGCTCAAGGTCAGCTAATTGATCATATTCCAACGGGTATTTACACCATTCCTGAGATCAGCTCGGTAGGTAAGACAGAGCAGCAACTAACCGCAGAGAAAGTGCCATATGAAGTGGGACGTTCCCAATTTAAGCATCTTGCTCGTGCGCAAATTGCTGGCACAGAAGTGGGAAGCTTAAAGATTTTATTCCATCGAGAAACCAAAGAGATCTTAGGTATTCATTGTTTTGGTGAGCGCGCTGCAGAAATTATTCACATCGGACAGGCGATCATGGAACAAAAAGGTGAAGGTAATACGATAGATTATTTCGTCAATACCACCTTTAACTACCCGACAATGGCAGAAGCCTATCGAGTGGCAGCACTCAATGGCCTAAACCGTTTATTCTAACCCTATAGCCAAAACTATTAGCCAATAAAAAACGGAGCTTATCTGCTCCGTTTTTATCCTGCATCCTAATCGACATTCATCATCCGATCATCCGGCTCTAAGATATCAGCCCAAGGCAAGCCTTCATCACCTAAGGTAATAAAATTTGGATTCTCTAATGTATTACGCTCGTTATAAGACAGCGGTGTCAAATGGGTATTAAGAATACGACCGCCCGCCTCTTCTACAATACACTGGGTTGCTGCGGTATCCCACTCACCTGTCGGTCCCAAGCGTAAATAACAATCTACCGCACCTTCTGCCACCAAACATGATTTTAATGCTGCAGATCCTAATGGGACGAGTTCATAGTTGTAGCTTGGATCTAATCGCGATGTGATAGAACTGATTTCTTGGCGACGGCTAATGGCCACAACAATAGACTTCGTATTCTCTTCATGATGATGAGTTGCAATTTTGACACTTTCACCTTCAGCGGTAATCTTATGCGCGCCTTTCCCTGCATAGGCATAATATGACACCCCAGATACGGGCGCATAAACCACTCCCATGATCGGACGGTTATCTTCAACTAACGCAATGATTGTCGCAAAATCACCGCTACCAGCGATAAATTCTTGCGTACCATCTAATGGATCAACTAACCAATAACGTTTCCACTGGCTCCGCTCTGTTAATGGTACGCTAGCATCTTCTTCAGATAACACGGGGATATCAGGCGTTAATTGGGTCAATCGCTCCATCACTAACTTATGAGCCGCAAGATCAGCACTTGTCACTGGCGTATTATCATCTTTGATCTGTTTCTCAAACTGACCACGTTGATAAATATCTAAAATCAATTGACCTGATGCTCGAGCGATCTCAACCACATCAGGCAGTAAATGCGAATAGGCCATTGGTTACTCCTTTCGTGCTAATTGCTTCAATGCTAAAAACAATGCGGTAATACTCCGCGCTTCGGCAAAATCAACATGCGTCAGAAGCTCTTCTGCTTGTGCTAATGGCCAACGAATAATGTCTAACGGCTCAGGCTCATCACCTTCAAGTTTCTCAGGATACAGATCTTGCGCTAAAAACAATGTCATGCGACTGGAAAAATAAGACGGGGCTAATATCACTTCTTTTAATGGTTGTAGTTGATGGGCACCAAAACCAATTTCTTCTTTTAATTCACGATTGGCCGCTTCAGTAGGTGTTTCCCCCTCATCAATTAAACCTTTAGGAAAGCCTAATTCATAACGTTCAGTACCTGCTGAATATTCGCGGATCAACAATAAATCGCCTTGCTCCGTCACAGGGACAATCAGCACCGCATTGCGACCACTTGGCTTCATACGTTCATAGGTACGCTCAACACCGTTAGAAAAACGCAAATCCAATGATTCAATTTTAAACAGTCGTGATTGAGCAACAACCTCTGCAGATAAGATTTGAGGTTTATCTTTACTGATCGCCATCTTAAAGCCCTATGTCATGTTATCGCGAAGAAAAATTTTGTTTGTGCCTATGCTTCATTAAAAGCTAATCGCGCAGATAAATAAAGAGGCAGTCTACTTAGACTGCCTCTTACTATTCAGTTTGTGATTAATAACCACTCACATCGCGACGATTAGATAATTACAAACGCCCTGAGTAATTAATTTTATATTGCCCTTTTGAATCAGGATCGCCTAACCATTTTAATTGTTGAGACAATTGCTCAGGGAATGTAGCCCCCGGTTTAAACCATCCTGATAAGCTGTAACTATTATTTTTAGCTAAGTTTGCTTGCCAATCACTACTAACATCATCAGACGACTGTGAGGCTTTTGCTAAAATAGCACCTTCTTGACAACTTAAATCGGCAAAAACAGGGCCTAGATTAATATTTCCCATGGGTGTTGACGCCTTACCTTGTGCCCAAGCCAAGGTTGCATTCAAGGTTTTACAATACGGCGCAGCATACAGATAATCACGTACCGTAAGTTCAATATTACCTGTTAATGTCAACGGCACAGGTAACTTGGCATACTGCATGGCATTCGCTGCTGGTACAGAGACTAAGAGCTTTTCAGCAAACGGTCCCGAGGTGCTATAACCGACAATACCACTACCTTGTAGTTGCATATCACTGCCACGGCCAAATCGGACATCAAACGCGAGTTTACCTGTAAATAGACTACCCAGTTTCATGTCCCATTGAATTTGACCTAAACTTTGATTTTGCCACACAACGGTCTTAGCAGAGCCTTGCCATAGAGTTCCTTGAATACCACTTAATGATAAACCATTAACTTTTGGTGCTTGTTGCCATGCCCAATTAGCCGGTAAATGGACAATAGTGCTGGCAATAAATACCACCCCAAATGTTGCGCCGATAGCGAGTTTAAATTTCACCTTTAACCTCGTCCTAACTGTAATCGGTTTACTTCAACCATGCCATTTTGATCAGTTTTCGAGATATCAATAAATTGCGTTTCAATCCCAAAGTTATCTTGCAGGTAAGAGAGCCAATTAAGTAATGCATTGAACGGTACAGGCTTCACCCATACTTGAATCGCATCATTACGTGGTTGCATACGGATCAATTCAATCTTAAAACGTTCCGTCGTTTCATTTACCACTTGGTTAAGTCCTTTGTCACTGACATTTACCGTACCACCAGCACGCTTAAACGCCGTGATCTTATTTGCTTTACCTTCAACCCATGACAATAGCTGACGTTCACTTTGAATACGTGTTTGTGCTAATTCAGTGCGTTGATTTAATGGTTGCCATAGTCCCCAGTATAAGATAGCTAGCAATAAAGCACCGCCAGCACCCATAACAAGATACTGCTCTCGCTGGCTTAATGCTTTCCACCATGCTTTAATTTCTGCCATTATGCTTTTCTCCTTAGCACGACGGCACCACTGACTAAGCCATCTTCTTTGCTTAATTGACCTTGCTCAACGGTAAAGTCTTTCGTCAACACACTGCGTAACTTCTCAAAATCTTGGAAGTCAGAAGCCGTTGCTTGTAAACGCAGTTCGCCCCGCTTTTGATCGTATTTTAGATTAACAATTTTCACGCTCGGTGCTTTTGATAATGCCGGCTTTAACTCACTTAACCACATTAAAATACCGTTATCCGCTCCCTGCCCACCTAAGCTTTTCAATGCTGCGTTCATTTGATTTTTCAAATAACTCTGTGACGGAATACGTTTAAACTGAGGTAAAACCTGACGGAAGATCCGCTCACTTTCAGCACGGTACGCTTTGGCTTGATGCTCTAGCTGTTGTAACGCCATCACGTGTTCTCCGACTACAGCTACAAGTACTAAACTTGCGGCAATCGCGACTTTACGCCATGGTTTTAAATGCTTACGCCAAGCAGCTTGTGGTTTATAAGCCCCTGATAGTAAATTAACTTTACTTCCCGCAGCCCCTAACGCTAACAGTTGCATCACGAGCTCCGGTGCATGTGCTTGCCAACGCCCACTGACACCTTGAGGTGCTGATGTATAGTGGTGTATGACAACTTGGCTTGGATTCGATTCAACATCCGCCACCGCAGATTCAATGGCAGCTTGATCTGCCTCTTCGTCGTTGCCCTCGTTATCATCACTTGCAGCTAACATAATTGGCGCTTTTTGGGCACTGAACCATGCATCTAACCAACTCGTTTCCGCACAAATCCCCATAAACTCTGATTGACGGATCAACCATTGCCCTTCAATTTCAGCAGCACTATAACCATCATCAAACAACGGCAAACACAAACAGTCTGGAATAACTTTTTTTAGCTCTAAACCACATTCTTTAAATGCTGATAACCATTGCAGCATCTTTTGATGCTCAATAAGCGCTACCGTTGCAACATCATCTTCCCGATGCAGCAACTGAACATGTAAACTTTCAACATCCTGCGCCAATTCTTCTTCTAAGAGATAAGGTAAAACAGCGGTCAATTGGCGGCTACTGCCTGCAGGAATAGTAACTTGTGTTAATAGCATCTCACTGGTAGGCACTAAACCATATACCGGCCGAGTACCCGCATATTCCACTAGCTGATCTAATTGCGTGATATCAGCTAACTGACCTGATGCAATCACTTCGTTCTGCTGTGGCGACCAGACAAGCCATTGCACCGGCACCTCAGGCCGACTACTCAGTCTTATCGTCAGAAATTCGCTCACGGATTCCTCCATACTGGCGACGTACTACCGTCACCTTGTTATTATCATCTCGTTTAAATAGCGTTACCGCTCGTAATCTGGCGTTATCTATTTGTATTTCAGCATCTAATGAAAAATAGTTACTGCTGACCGTTAAGTACTTTTTCTGTTGTTCTTGTTTATCAGCTTGATCGCCTTGTGGTAGCTCTTTCATGAAATCATCAACGCTATCCCACCCTTTACGACGGGCATCGCGATCTTTAATAATTTTTTTTGCAGCGTCCAATGAAAGCTCTGGCGAAAATAAAGCTGACAGTAATACAGCCTGTCTTTGAGTGATCGTATTTACATTGAGTTTAAAGTCATCGGTTGGCAATGCACACACCAAGCCTTTTACTTTCTCATAAATATCAGCCGTCACCCCGTTAATCGCACGTAATTCACTGCGATCCGCTAACCAACCATTAGGGGGTAAGTAAGGTGGTTGAAATGCTTCATACGTGCTGTCTTCACCACCGTAGCTTGATTGCACCGTGGTATTCTTATCAATAAATTCCCAGCTAGAATCTGCGATTTGTTCTGCAGAATAATCATCAACACCACTGTCGATCATGATGTTTTGAAAGTAAGTCACCAAAAATGGCTGCTTACTGCCATCAGCGACAGGTTTTACAGCACCAAGCGCATTAATGTTAAAGCAAGCTTGCTTATCAAACATGCTACCGGTGACTACCGCACCATCAATCGGATAGGTTTGATCTTCTATCGCCCATGGCTGAGTTAAGTCGATGATCTTGCTGTCTTTAAACGTTAAAGCGAGACCTTTTTCAGCTAACGCTTCAACCCCTAAACTGTACCAATACGCCTGCTGATGCTGAATTTGATTCTCAACACGATGAAAATTATGTTGTAAACGTCCCGTCATTTGCACAGCGATCAAGCTCATTAACGCGACGAGCAAGAGCACCACAATTAACGCGACACCGCGCTGTTTTTTCATCATTGTGATTGTTCCGAATCAGCAGAAGCAGATAATGCTGATGTAGGTACGAGATAAATACGCTCAATTTCACCAAAATCTTTCAGTGTCATCGTCACTTTAATACCTTCTGGTAACTTATCTGCGGTATCCCATTTATCTTGCCATTTTTTATCGGTGAAAAAGGAAAACTGCAATTTAGTCACACCATCTAATAACACCTTAACCAGTGGCTTTTCACCAATAACATTATCTGGGTAGCGAAACCAAACACGCTCTAATTGATCGTCAACCACACGATAGCCAACGCGGGTAACATCACCGCGTGGAAACATGGCTTGGGGATTTTGCCAGCCTGTTCGCACGAACATGATCCCATCGCTACTCGAATCCAAAAGGTACTCACCAGCTTGTAACACTTTATCGTTAGGCTCTTCGCCATTAAGCCTGCTTTTACGGGCAACAATTTGACGAAAATCGTTATCCATCATAATCGTGGCACGCTGTATTTCTTTTAATCTTTGGTTATGATCTTTTGATTGCGCATCACTACGCATCACGTTATTCATGACTTGATAAGCGGATAAACTCAGCATGGCAAAAACAGCTATTGCAACAAGTACTTCCAGTAACGTAAAACCGCGCTGGCGGGAATGATTAATTGACGACATAAGTCTTTACCGTTATTACCGAATGTTCACGCTGTGGATCGCTTGCTACCGAAATCTCAATTTGGCGTAATAAGCTCTGCTGCGTTTTGACACTTTTTACCGTCCAATACCATTCACGATCGGCTAATGTCGACTTACCTGTCTTACTTGAAGTTGGATACTGACCGCTTAAATGTAATTGCGCGAGTTCATTATCAGCCACCATCGCAGCAAAGGTTTTTTCTTCTAAATAGCCCAGCGTATTTAAGTGTTGGCTAACCGCTTTCATAATACCCAGCGCAGCAACAGCGAAAATGGCTAAGGCAACTAACACTTCTAATAAGGTAAAACCTTGTTTACTTCTCACGTTTTGTTGCCTGTTCTAAGGTTTCACCTGGCTTAAGCAAGACTAAATTACCCACTTCATCGGCGCTGACTCGCCAAAATTGATTTTCACCGTCGACTTCAAAACGTAAAGTAAACGGTGTGTATTCACCACTCGCCATAACCACAATTTGAGGTTTGATCTTTTTCTTTTCTTCGTCTGACTTTGTAAATAAGTCTTCATCTTTAAACAGTGAATCTGATTTAAAAAGTCGGTCTTTATCTTTCCACGCTCCGCCAATCTCAACCTGAGTTGTAATCGCGTTGTCCAACTTCACATCGGTATAAAATTTTGCACCTTCTAGCGGTTGCCAGCCATCTTGAGTTAATTGCAAAAAATTATATTGGTGTGGCTCAACACGAATGCCGTAGTCCACACCATTAAGCATTGCATCCTCACCCAATAGTTGGGCGAGGTGATGAAAACGTACTGCTTGCTCTTTTACTTCATCTCGTTTGTTATCCGGTAAAGTTGAGATCACCGCAACTGCGCTGGTTGCGAGTAACACCAGCACCAACATCATTTCAATGAGAGTAAAACCTACACTACGCTTCATCATAAAGACTTATTACTTCTTGTTGTAATCCAACATATTCCAGTTACCGATGTCGGTATTCACACCATCACCACCTTCTTGACCATCTGCGCCTAAGCTAAAGATATCAATCGCGCCATGTTCACCTGGTGCCACATAATGGTACTCATAACCCCAAGGATCTTTAGGTAGACGCTTAATATAACCACCATCACGGTAATTACGCGGCTCAGGAGAAGAAGACGGCTTTGTCACCAATGCCTCTAAACCTTGATCGGTTGTTGGATATACGCTGTTATCTAACTTGTACATTTCTAAAGACTGTTCAAGCGCACTAATATCTGTCACAACTTTTTGTTGGTCAGCTTTTTCTTTGTTACCTAATAGATTGGGAACGACTAAACTCGCCAATACGCCCAAAATAACAATTACCACCATTACTTCTAATAGGGTAAAACCACGTTGTTTTTGTTGCATTAAAACCTCCGAAGAAAAACTACATCCCAACCATGTTGTTCAGTTCAATAATTGGCATTAAGGTTGCGATAACAATAAACATTACCACCCCAGCCATAGCGACAATTAATAATGGCTCAAAGACCCCTAGTGCCATATTAACAAGTGATTCAAAATCACGATCTTGGTTATCTGCTGCACGGGTTAGCATTTGCTCTAACTCGCCACTTCGTTCACCACTCGCGATCATGTGTAGCATCATCGGTGGGAACAATTTGGTTTGCTCAAGGGATACTCGTAGACTTCCCCCCTCACGTACATTATCTGCGGCAGATAAAATTTTCTTATTCACATACGTATTGGTCATAACATCAGAAGCGACCTTCATCCCATCCAGTAATGGAATCGCACTGGATGTACAAATCGATAATGTTCGCGCAAAACGTGAGGTATTTAACCCTCGTGCGACTTTACCAATCACTGGTACATGTAAGATGCCGCGATCCCACTTCATCCGATACTTAGGCTGCTTGAGGGCTGTCTTGATCAAAGCAATGATTGATACAATCACCACAACGACCACTAATCCCCAATGCTGAACAAAATTACTTGCTGCCAATAACACTTCGGTAATGGTGGGTAATTGTTGCCCCATTTGTACAAATTGATCGACAATTTTAGGCACAACCGTTGCTAGCAAAAATGCCACCACAGACACAGCGACAAGCGTTAACATGATGGGATAGATCATCGCTTGCTGTAATTTACTGCGCATTTGTTGACGGTTTTCGGTGTAGTCTGCCAAACGATTTAAAATCGTATCAAGGTGGCCCGATTTTTCTCCCGCCGCCACCATGGCGCGAAAGAGTTGGTCAAAAATATGAGGATATTCCGCCATACTGTCAGCTAAGGTATATCCTTCTACTACCCGAGAACGCACCGCCAATAAAATGTTTTTTAGACGTGGCTTTTCGTTTTGCTCAGCAACCGCCTTGATACATTCTTCTAATGGCATTGAGGCTTGTACCAGTGTTGCTAACTGACGGGTGATCAGGGCAAGTTCATTGGTACTGATCCCACGTTTAAAGCTGAACTGTTTACGCGTCGGGGTTTTACTGCGACTTTGACCTGAGGTTTGAGTAACCTCTATCGGCACCATGCCTTTTTCACGTAATTGTTGGCGTACTTGACGGGCAGTATCCCCCTCAATCACCCCTTTTTTCTGTCGGCCTTTGGCATCTAAGGCTTTATATTCAAATGCCGCCATTAGCCCTCCTTCGTCACACGCATCACTTCTTCAAGTGTGGTGATCCCTTGACGTGCTTTCGCTAAACCATCATCGCGAATACTCGGTGTATATTGACGCACGTATTTCTCAATCGCTTGCTCACCCGCCTCGCCATGGATCAACTCTTGTACTTGTTCATCCACCAGCAATAGTTCATGAATACCCGTACGACCACGATAACCTTTTTGGTTACAGTGCTCACAACCAGATGGGCGATATAATGTCAGTGGTTCAGATTCAGCTAAATTAAATAGCTTTTTCTGCTGGCTATCGGCTTCATAAGGCTGACGACAATCTTGACATAGCGTACGCACTAATCGCTGGGCTAACACCCCAAGCAATGACGATGACACTAAGAAAGGTTCAATACCCATATCACGTAAACGGGTGATCGCCCCGACCGCAGTATTAGTGTGGAGGGTAGATAACACCATATGGCCTGTCAGTGATGCTTGAACAGCAATAGCTGCAGTTTCTAAATCACGGATCTCACCGATCATCACCACATCGGGATCTTGACGAAGAATGGCACGCAAACCTCGCGCAAACGTCATATCAACTTTGCTGTTAACTTGAGTTTGTCCAATGCCATCAATATCAAATTCAATCGGATCTTCGACGGTTAAGATATTGCGCTCAGCACTGTTTAGCTCTTGCAAACCCGCATACAACGTCGTGGACTTACCCGAACCTGTCGGACCTGTGACCAAGATAATACCGTGTGGACGCTCGATAATTTTTCTAAACGCTTGATGGTTTTCCGGTGTCATACCTAAGCTATGCAAATCAAGGCGTGTCGCGTTTTTATCTAATAAACGCAATACGACTCGCTCACCATGAGAAGAAGGCATGGTTGATACACGTACATCAACCGCACGACCACCAATTCGCAGTGAAATACGACCATCTTGAGGAATACGTTTTTCTGCAATATCAAGCTTTGCCATAACCTTAATACGTGAAACAAGCAGCGGTGCCAATTTACGACTTGGCTGTAAGACTTCACGTAACATGCCATCAATACGAAAACGGATTGACAGTACTTTTTCAAAGGTTTCGATGTGGATATCAGATGCCCCTTCTTTGATCGCTTCGGCCAACATGGCATTGATCAATTTGATAATAGGTGCATCATCTTCCGATTCCAGCAAATCTTCTGTTTCAGGTAAGTCTTCAGCAAGCGCAAAGAAATCATCGCTATCAGAGCCCAAATCTTGCATTAACTGGCGCGCTTCTGATGAATCACGTTGGTATGCTTGTGTTAACTTTTGCTCAAACTCACTGTCATTTAATGCGATGGGCGTAAAACAGCAACCTAGCACTCGACGCACTTCAGCAAGTACTGCAGCAGACAGTTGTCCACTGAAATAGAGTTGCCATCCTTGCTCACCAGCCTCTACCACCACATGATGGCGTTTGGCAAAAGAGAAAGGTAATCGAAACGTTACCATTGATTCTGTTTCTAAAAACCCATCAGCCATTAGTGTTGCTCCAACTGAGAAACAAAGGCACGCACTTCAGCTGGTAAATCCATGTCTTCACCGTATTTTGGTAATACCGGCATATCTGCGTCCATCAAGCGCATACCTTGCTCTGCTTTGTATAACTGCTGCGCACGAATATAGTTGTACTTACGCTGAGTCAAACCGTCAGCACTCATCCCATCACGTAAAATAGTTGGGCGAATGAAAACCATTAGGTTGGTTTTTTCAGTTTGGTTATTGGTAGAGCGGAATAACGCACCAAGCACAGGAATATCACCTAAAATCGGTACTCTTTGCTCAGATTCAAGGGTCTTCTCTTGCATTAAGCCACCTAAAGCGATCATGTTACCGTCTTTAACCAATACCGATGTGGTTAGCTCTCGCTTATCAAAACGAATATCAACGGCACCATTAGCATCAGCCACTTGCGAGACAACCTGTTCAATCTTCATTTGAACTGAGTCCCCTTCGTTGATCTGCGGGGTGACTTTAAGTCGAATACCGACATCCTTACGCTCAACCGTAGTAAACGGATTATCGTTATTAGAGCCGGTTTGTGAACCAGTCGTCACAGGGACTTCCTGACCAACCGATAAATTCGCTTCTTGGTTATCCAATACCGTGATATTCGGTGTCGATAATACATTCACATTTCGGTTTGCTTGAACGGCTGTCACTAACGCAGTCCAATCACCCAATGCAATTGCAGCAGCAGCCCCTTTCACACCACCAAGGAAAGCAGCCATTGGTGCTAAATCACCACTTTCTGTCGTCACGATAGGGGGTAATTCCGCACCGGTATCAGGATCGTAACGTTTTTGTGTTGTCGTTTTGTCTTTCGCTGCTTCTTGCGCAGATAGCAAACCACCAATTGGTGCTCCACTGTTACCAAACTGGATAACACCGCCGTCTTGTGAGCCCCACTGCACACCGAAATCGACACCATCACCTTCTTGTACTTCAACAATCATGGCTTCGATATGGACTTGGGCACGACGAATATCTAATTGAGAGATAATCGACTCAAGTTTATTCATCACATCACTTGGCGCAGAGATAATCAGAGAGTTAGTCGCGTCATGCGCAGAAATCATGACTTCATCTTTACTCGATTGACTCACTTGTGGCGTATTACTCTTATTTGCCGCTTGGATATTTTCAGACACGCCTTTTAGCACATCAACCATATCAGCGGCTTTGGCGTATTTTAAGTAAATAACGCGACTGTTGCCGCTTGCTGCCATTTCTTTGTCAAGCTTATGAATCAAGGCTTTTAAACGTTCCCGAACTTTAGGATCGCCTGAAATTAATACTGAGTTGGTACGCTCATCTGCTACCGCTTTCGGGATCAAAAATCCTGGGGTTGATTTCGCATCAGCACTTTTATTTAACGCCTCAACGATACGCACCATCTCAGGTGCTGAAGCATTATTCAGCGACACGACGGTCACGTCTTTATTACCAGCACGATCGACACGCTCAATAATATCCGCTAAGCGGTTAACCACCGCAGCACGACCAGTGATCATAATGATATTGGCAGGATCGTAGTGAACAACGTTACCTGCACCCGCATTATCGTTAAGTTGGCGTAATAATGGGGAGAGCTCTCGCACTGACACGTTTTTTACTGCAATCACACGCGTAACCACAGCATCACCAGGCACATTACTGTCATTCGCGCCCACAACTGGGATAGCAGAGGTTTTGGCATCTTTATCACGAATAACTTTTAGTACGCCATCTTCCATTTCCACAACAGCAAAACCATAGACTTCCAATACGTTAAGGAAGAAACGGTAATACTGCTCATCATTAAGAAGATCATAACTGCGCACATTTACCTGACCACGAACCGCAGGATCAATAATGATCGTCTTATGTAATGAACGTCCAACAATATTGATGAACTCTTGAATATCTGTCCCTTTGAAATTAGCACTTAGCTCATCAGCCATTGCCGAACTACAAAGCAAGCTACTTGCTAGCCATAGGGCACTTTTACCCATTAATTTTTTCACAAAAAACTCCTGCGTTTTCGTCTTTTTTGTCACGCAATGCACTGCTATTATTGCAGTTCAATGTGAATATCATGAACTTGACCGCCGCGTTCAACCGTCAAAGTAAAATCAGTCGCTGAAGAAAGCTCAGCCCAGAGCTTTGCCATCACACTTGGATCGGTCAGGCTATTTCCGTTAATCGCCACCGCTAAATCATTCGCTTTCAGGCCAACAGAATCAAATAAAATTCGGTCTTTACCCGGATTCACTCGATATCCCTGTACTTCGCCATCCTTCTTCACTTGAGATAAGCGGATATAACTAAATAGAGATTGAGGTTGAGCTAAAATTTTCTTTTTGATCTCAGCTAATTTCGAGCTGTCGACATTCGGTTTAGTCGCGTTATTCGAGGTTGATTTTTGCGTAGCTGGCTGGGCTGATTTAGAGAATTTTAATCCCTCAAGCATCACGGTTTCATCACGACCACTATTGCTAATAATAACGCGATCGTTATACACCGCTTTTAATGTCACACGGGTACCATCAACAACTTCATTGACACCATAAGTATTCTGCTTACCGTTGTTTGTGATCACGGCAAAGGCGGATTGAGGATCACTGCTCGCGACAACCCCAACTAACTTTAAATTCAATCGCGTTTGTGGCGCGTCTTTTTTAACCGTGGCTTCAACCGGCTTTGGCTGCGCGTTATATTGCCCAAATAGATTCATGGACAATAAGTTACCGACATTAATATCAGATCCTGATGTAGCCACTTTTACTGACTTCGCTTGCCAAGGTGCCACTGTCGCTGGCGGCGCTAATAACATCCACACCATACGACCAGAAATCCACGCTAAAATAACCACTAGTAGCCACGTTAGTAGTCGTGTAAGTGTACGCTGAGATAGCGGGCGCTTTGTGATTATCATGGGCAGCCATGTAGATACTTGCATAGTGGAAATCCATTCAATGAATATCGGGAGGTATATTATCGCTCCCTATATAAACAAGGGGTATTGTAATCAACTTTTATGATCTCTTTTTAACACATTGAATGCTATTCATTATTGTAAAAAAGAAGCAAATTACTCAAAAGACTAACGATAATTTGTAATAAATTCTTGCTTGATGATTGAAAACCCCGATTAACATCACCATTTATTAGAAATAGGTGATAGCTGACGCTATTAAAACAATATGATATTTTATCGCCCCTTTGAATAAAGGAACCGTTATGGGTCAAGCGACATCCGAACTAAAACAGGTTCGTCTTGATAAATGGTTATGGGCTGCACGTTTTTATAAAACACGTTCTGTTGCTCGCACGATGATAGATGGCGGCAAAGTGCAATATAACGGACAACGCTCAAAACCAAGTAAGATGGTTGAAGTTGGCGCAGAAGTAAAATTGCGCCAAGGTAACGATGAAAAGACCGTTACCATCGAAAAAATCTCTGATACCCGCCGTGGTGCACCGGAAGCACAATTGCTATATCAAGAAACAGCACAAAGTATTGAATTACGGGAACGCCATGCACAAATGCGCAAACTCAATGCTTTTGATAGTCCGAGTCCGATCAAACGACCAGATAAAAAACAGCGTCGTGACATCATGAGATTCAAAAACATCAATACATCAGAATAAAAGGTTGCCAGCCTTAATCAATTCATCGTTGGTAATAGCAGAGTACTTTATATCAAGTAAGCCAAATGCTGAGCCACATGAGTTCATTGAAATACTGGGTATAACGCACTTAGATGCACTACCAAATATGATGCAGGGTTGGCACCACAGCTGGAGAGAAAGAGAAAATGACACAAGATTTTTTAAACCGTTACCTATTTGATGGCGTTTCAGTACGTGGTGAGTTAGTACAGTTAGGTGATACTTACCAACAAATTCTTTCAACCACTGAGTACCCAGCACCAATCAAAACACTACTTGGTGAATTGTTAGTCGCAACCAGTCTATTAACAGCAACGCTAAAATTTGAAGGCTCAATCACCGTACAATTACAAGGTGATGGTCCTGTTAGCCTCGCTGTGATTAATGGCGATCAGAACCAAAAGCTACGTGGTGTGGCTCGTTGGGAAGGTGACATTAAAGACGGTAGCACTATCCATGATCTAATGGGCAAAGGCTACATGGTGATCACAATCCTTCCTACCAAAGGTGAGCGTTACCAAGGTGTCGTTGGTCTTGAAGGTGAAACCATGGCGGAATGTTTAGAGACTTACTTTAAAAACTCTGAACAGCTAAAAACACGTATCTGGCTACGTACCGGTGAGTTTGAAGGCCAACCTAAAGCTGCGGGTATGCTATTACAAGTAATGCCCGATGGTCAGGGCGGTGAAAGCGATTTTGAGCACTTAGAAACAATTACTGATACGGTAAAAGATGACGAACTATTTAGCTTAGATGCACAAGATCTACTGTACCGTTTATACCACCAAGAAGAAGTAAAAGTATTCGAACCACAAGCCGTCAGCTTTGAATGTAGCTGCTCTCGTGATCGTAGTGGTTCAGCAGTTATTAGCCTTCACCCTGACGAGATTGAAAAAATCTTAGCGGAAGATGGAAAAGTATCACTGCATTGTGATTACTGTGGTACCGACTATGACTTCGATAGCATTGATATTGCAGCACTTCGTGAAAATGCAGGCAATGCTGACGATAGCAAGGTTCATTAATTCTCGCTTCGTATTAAGCCTGAAATATAATTACAAAGCCGGCATATATGCCGGCTTTCTCATATTGCAAAACAACATTCCAGCTAAAACTTGAAAGTGAATCACTAAAAAGCGCTTCTTTTTTCACCAGAAATAATAATTCAACCCCCTAGATTTCTGCTTTAACCGCCCTGTAAACTAAATAAAAACATCTAATTCACACGCCCGTTAGCCTTTGCAAAAGCTAGGGTTATTTATGATGTATATCCCTGATTTAGCCCGTTATGGTTAATAGTTAAACAACATCTTACCCAAGGAGCGCCAATGAGCACAATGTGTGTCGATAATAAGGTTGCAACGAACATGGATTTGTCCCAATACGGAATACTCAATGTTACAGATGTGATTCGTAATCCTTCTTACGAAATACTGTTCGCAGAAGAGACGAAAACAGAGTTAAAAGGGTTTGAAAAAGGCATTGTCACCGAGCTCGGTGCAATTGCTGTTGATACAGGGATATTTACTGGTCGTTCACCACAAGATAAATTTATTGTCAAAGACGACACCACCCAAGATACCTTGTGGTGGTCAGATCAAGGCAAAAACGATAATAAACCACTTAGCCAACAAGCATGGCATGATCTTAAATCTCTCGTAACAGCGCAACTCTCTAACAAACGTCTTTTTGTGGTAGATGGCTATTGTGGCGCTAACCCTGATACACGTATATGTATTCGAGTGATCACTGAAGTCGCTTGGCAAGCACACTTCGTTAAAAACATGTTTATTCGCCCAACAGAAGCAGAGTTAGCAACATTTGAGCCCGACTTTGTGATCATGAATGGCTCGAAGTGTACTAATCCTAAATGGCAAGAGCACGGCATGAACTCAGAGAACTTCACGGTATTTAACCTCTCTGAAAAAATGCAACTTATTGGCGGTACATGGTATGGCGGTGAGATGAAAAAAGGGATGTTCGCGATGATGAACTACTTTTTACCTCTCAAAGGCATTGCCTCTATGCATTGCTCTGCCAATATAGGGGAAAATGGTGATACCGCTATCTTTTTTGGCTTATCTGGCACAGGTAAAACAACCTTATCAACGGATCCTAAACGGGCATTAATTGGTGATGATGAGCATGGTTGGGATGACAACGGTGTGTTTAACTTTGAAGGTGGATGTTATGCAAAAACCATTAACCTTTCAAAAGAAGCTGAACCTGATATCTACCATGCTATTCGTCGTGATGCGTTACTGGAGAACGTAACCGTACGTAATGATGGTTCTATCGATTTTAATAATAATTCAAAAACAGAAAACACTCGCGTGTCTTACCCGATTTATCATATCAATAATATCGTAAAACCTATCTCAAAAGGTGGCCATGCCAATAAGGTTATTTTCTTATCGGCAGATGCTTTTGGTGTATTACCTCCGGTATCAAAGCTAACCCCCGAGCAAACTAAATATCACTTCTTATCAGGTTTTACTGCAAAACTCGCGGGAACGGAACGTGGTATTACAGAGCCGACACCGACTTTCTCTGCATGTTTTGGTAATGCTTTTTTAACCCTCCACCCAACAAAATATGCAGAAGTGTTAGTGAAACGTATGGAAGCAGCGGGAGCTGAAGCCTACTTAGTCAATACAGGCTGGAATGGCACAGGTAAACGTATTTCGATCCAAGATACTCGTGGCATTATCGATGCAATTTTAGATGGCTCAATTGATAGCGCACCAACTAAGCAAATTCCTATTTTCAATTTAACCGTACCAACGGCATTACCCGGTGTCGCCCCTGAAATTCTAGATCCTCGTGATACCTATACCGACCCACTACAATGGGAAAGTAAAGCCAAAGATCTTGCCAGTCGATTTATCGCAAACTTCGATAAATATACTGATACCGCAGAAGGCGAGTCTTTAGTCAAAGCAGGCCCGCAGCTCGATTAAGTGTCAAACAACCCAGCCCCTATCGGTAGGGGCTTTTTTATCTCTCACATCACTGATCTACTATAAATTCAAAACCATAGCGTGCCTCAAATCCGACTCACATATCTTGCCAAGTACTAATATTTGCGCCAATCTCATCATATAGATAATAAAATGTGTTAATGGCTTTCAGGGAATGAATTATGCGTTGGGTTGCCAAACTTATTGCTTCTGTATTACTGCTTGGCGGACTGAGTATTGTGGCACTTATCGTCTTGCTGCAAACCCGCTATGCCACTCCCATACTCAACCATACCCTCGCCTTTTTCTCCCACTATCAGTTAGCTGAAACACAATTACACTATGATATAAAACAACCACTACAAATAACGCTTCAACCACTCACTGTAAAAAAGGCGAATAAAACCTTATTGTCAGTTGACAGTATCACTCTCGAACTTTCATCACGTTCATTACAAACGCAGCGTCTGGTGTTTTCCAATGTCATTATTGATGGGATCGATTTACATCATCAGCAATGGGATAAATTTGAACAACTCTCAGCCTTTTCTATTGATCGTTTAGCAATTAATGATCTCTCAATAGCCACTCCCGCGATAACAATCAACCATGCACAGCTTCAAATCGATAATTGGCAATATATTGATCCTCAGCAACCTTGGTGGCTGCAATTTAGCGGGCAGTTTCAATTAAGCGTTCCGCAAATAACATGGCACAATCAAACGCTAGAAAATCTGTTATTAAACGGGACAAAACAGAAGCAACAGTGGCAACTGACAGGATTTTCAGGGAGATGGCAACAAGCGAACTTTAATGGTACGGCAAACTATAACAGTGACACCCAGTTATTAACGTTAGATCAACTCACGCTAACCAACCTTCGCATCCAACAATCACAACCATTAGCCGCATGGCCGCAATGGTTAGCAGATGCCACACCCGTTCGTCATATCATGATTAAACGCGCTGACGTTTTAGATAGTAGTATTGAACAACCTATTTGGGCTGCTGATAATATTAGTTTGTCATTAGAAAACTGGTCATGGCCTAACAGTTACTGGCAACAAGATAACGCCCATTTATCTGTGAGTGCCAGTAATGCGAAATGGCACGATATCGTATTTGAACAACCGATCGTTGAGCTGAATTTCATGCCGGAAAAGATCAACAGTCAGGGTATTTCGGCTCAGTTACTCAATGGTTATATACGTATGGATGGTGACATTTCACCTGACAAGATCAAACTAAAAAAATTGTTGGCCTCAGGAATAAAAGGCTTTCTTCCTCCACACTGGTTCCATACAACAAAAACATTAACCTCAAGGCTATCAGAGCTAACTATCGATAAGCTTGATATCAATAATATACAGTTAACATCAACAGACACTCAGCTACCGTTTCAACTCGCCGGGATCAACATTGATGGTAATGGTGTAGTAGTAAAGCATCAGCATCAATGGGGCTTATGGCAAGGCAACCTTGATACCAGCCTTAGCTTTGCCAGCATCAACCAAATTGTTTTTATCGATCCGATTGTAGAAATGAGCAGTGCCAATGGCGATTGGGCGATCAATAAATTTGTCTTACCTTTTACTGATGGCATGCTAACAGCTAATGCGGATATTCAATTAGCACAACAAGGTCAGCCTTGGTCTCTTTCTATCTCTAGCGATAGTGTTCCCGCTGCTCTCATTTATCGTTGGTTCAAATTACCACTGCCATTAAACGGTAAAATTGACGGAACATTACACGCACAAGGATTAGCAAGTAATCGCCAAAGCTTCAATTACAGTTTATCTGGACAAACCGCTCTCACCTTTAGAGATATTCATTTAGATAATATTGCACCAACCCAATTACTCACTCATTGGAAAACAAAAGGGAATTTACTCGGTACGGTATTAGGTAGCAGCAATGAAAATAGCGATAGTAATGCTCAAGCATTAATACTATCGCCACTGAATATCACGGCTGAAAGGGGAAGAATTACCATTCCTACTTGGCTCGCAAGCAATGATAATTTTAGCCTATCACTCACCAGTCAATGGGATCTGGCGATCCCAACACAGCAACAACTGGAGTGGGTATTAAAGGAAAACTGCCAACAAGTCGATCGTCGTTGGCATGCCGATCAAATAGAAGTGAATTCGTTTTCAACGTGTAGCGGCAAGATCAAATAAGTACCGGTAAAACTGGAAGCAACTTTACCACCGCTATACACATTCACATCGACACTGATACGACCTTTACGACCTTTCGCTAAGCGATCAATATCACCACGTAAGTTTTCTATGGTGCTCACCGCTTTAGGTCGTTCAGTCACAGGTGCTGAATAGCGGATATGGCTATCAACCAAAATGATATTGCCCTCTAATCCACGTTCTTTCAGCAATAACCAAATAAAACCCCAGCCCGCTAAGGTTGCCATGGTAAAAATGCTCCCCGCAAACATAAACTCATTGGGGTTTAAATTAGCATTAAACAGCGCACTCACTTCAAAGCGATAACCTGTGTATTGGTTGATTTTTATCCCCATTTTATCGCTGATCGGGATCTGTTGTTGCCACAGTGTTTGTAACTCCTGACACCATTCAGGATGACGCACAACTTCATTTAATGGCTCTAGATGTTTCAGCATTTGTTGGTGACGAACAGGACCTCGTTCATCACTCAATTCACCTTCACTGGCAAAACCATTTTTTAAATAAAAAGGAATAGCATCTTCACGGGCATTACACACCATCCGCTTAGCACCGTCTTGCCTTGCGAGTGACTCTAAAGCCATTAAAATTAAGCCACCTAAACCATGGCGGCGAACATTAGGATCAACCGCCATGTAACGTACTTGTCCCTCATTATCAGGCGTTAAATATAAACGCCCAATCGCCACCACCTGATCACGATTATTGATGATCATACGATGTTCACTCAATTCATCATACGCATCACGTTCAGAGCCTTGTGGCATCTGCCAAGGTTCACGCAACATCCGCCAACGAAAATGGTAATAGCTCGCCAACTGCTCATCTGTTTGAGGCGTCACTAATCGAAACATGAATTCCCTCTCTTTCCATTCTCGGTTTATGGTGTATATCTGATACTAATGTGATTTTCTAGACTTGTAGCCAAAACGTCACTGGACCATCGTTATTTAGTGCTACTTGCATATCGGCAGCAAAGATACCCGTTTCAGTTTGAATTTCTTTTACCTTACATTGTTCGACAAAATATTCATAAAGACGTTCAGCATCAACAGGTGCAGCCCCACTCGAAAAACCTGGCCGCATACCCTTTTTAGTATCCGCCGCTAACGTAAATTGTGAAACCACCAACACACTGCCACCCGCCTGCTGCACGTTTAAATTCATTTTGCCATCGTCATCACTAAAGACACGGTAACCGAGCACTTTATCACGCAGCTTTTGTGCTTTTGCTTCGTCATCACCTTTTTCAACGCCTAACAGCACTAACAAGCCTTTGCCAATCGCGCCAGTGATCTGTCCATCCACCGTCACGCTAGCCTCAGTAACTCGTTGGATCAGTGCAATCATTTTTCTTCCTCTTTCATATTCTGCGACGTGTCATCCGATTTTTGCTCTGTCGGTAATGATAACTGATTCGCCTGATCCCAAAAACCACGCTCACCTAAACTAGCTGTGATCTCTGCGCCCAGTAAAACAATGCACCAACATAAATAAATCCAAACAAATAAGATAGGAATTGCAGCTAAGGCGCCGTAAATCATCTGATAAGAATGAAAATGCGCGAGGTAAATCGCAAAACCTTTCTTACTTAGCTCAAATAAAATACTCGCACTTAGACTACCAATCAGTGCATGGCGGAACGTCACTTTACCATTCGGCACTAATAAGTAGAGCAATAAAAATGCCAAGCTAGACATAAGAGAAGGAAACCAGCGTAAGGACTGCTGTAAAAGGCCGTGTAATGCTTGATGTTCAAGCAATGCCAGTGAACCAAGGTAAGAGCTTACCGCAATACTAGAACCCAACAGAATCGGTCCTAACGTTAAAATCATCCAATAGATTGAAAATGAAATAACCCAACGACGTTTCTGTTTAATTCGCCAGATATAATTTAACGAGGTATCTATTGATGAAATCAACATCATGGCAACCACAAACAAAGCCGCAATACCGACAGCCGTCATTTTGCCAGCATTAGAAACGAACTCATTTAAGTAGGTTTTCACGACCGCGCCAGCCGCTGGTACGAAATTCTCGATCACAAAGTTTTGTAATTGCTCACCGAGTCCTGCAAATACTGGCACTGCTGATAACGCCGAAATAACAACAGTAATGAGCGGCACCAGTGATAATAAAGTGACATAAGCCATTGAGCCTGCGGTAACCGTTAAACGATCATGATTCACTCGCTGGATTAAATACGAAAAATAATCCATCATCAGATGGATTTTGGGACCTAATTGCAACTTCGCCATTGGTTTGTTGTCAGCCTTATAACTTTGTTCTATTAATCTTATACACATTGTGAAAAGGCTTTCATTTTTTTGCCTTTTCTCAACTCTTTATTTGCGTCTTATCAATCAATTCTCTCTTGTTAGAACAAACGTTAAGATTGATTTATTTCAGCGCAGCATGCCTTACTAGGAGCATAACATGCCTTATTTTCTTGCTATTTTACTTAGCGTTAGCTTACTTTCAGGCTGTCAATCAGCCTATTACTCAGCGATGGAGCAAGTTGGCGTCCACAAACGTGACATCATGGTTGATCGGGTAGAAGACGCCAACGCAGCACAAAAAGATGCACAACAGCAATTTACCAGTGCGCTTGAAGGGCTTAAAGCATTAAATAATTTCAATGGTGGTGAGTTAGAAGCCGCATACAATGACGTTAATGATCAATACAAAGACAGTGAAGCAGCAGTAAATAAAGTCAAAGATCGTATCGCTGCTATTGAAGATGTGGCTGATGCATTGTTTGAAGAATGGAATGACGAGCTTGCGCTTTATAAGAGTGCAACACTGAAACGTGATAGTGCAAACAAGCTACGCGCTACCAAAGTACAGTATCAAAAAATGCTATCTGCGATGAAACGTGCAGAGCAAAAAATGGAGCCGGTGTTAGATACTTTGCGTGATAACACATTATACCTAAAGCATAACCTAAATGCTGCCGCCATTGGCTCACTACAAGGTGAGTTCAACTCACTGCAACGCGAGATCCAACAAGCAATCCGCGATATGAACAGCGCTATTGCAGAATCTAACCGCTTTATTGGTCATCTAAAGAAATAAGCTATCGACAAGGTGAGTCAGCGCCAGCGGCTCACCATTGCTTTCCCCTAATGTCCCAGTCCGACACTTATCTTCAGCCATTCGCCACAATCCCCCCATATTTCCACCCTTTCAGATACAACAATCCCCCGATTGTTACCAACCGAGGGATTGCTTAATAACTAATGAAATTAATCAGTAATTACTTTGTACGACCAGCACGCTTACGATCGTTTTCAGTAAGAAGTTTCTTACGAATACGGATGCTTAAAGGTGTCACTTCTACTAGTTCATCGTTATCGATGAATTCTAGTGCTTGCTCAAGTGTGTACTTGATAGCAGGAGAAAGAGTTTGCGCTTCGTCAGTACCAGAAGCACGAACGTTTGTAAGCTGCTTACCTTTCAGGCAGTTAACTGTAAGGTCGTTAGAACGGTTATGAATACCGATGATCTGACCTTCGTAAACTTCGTCTGCGTGCTCAGCAAATAGACGACCACGCTCTTGTAGGTTAAACAATGCATAAGTCAGTGCTTTACCTGTTGCGTTAGAAATCAATACACCGTTGTTACGTTGACCGATAGTACCGCCCTTGTGAGGACCGTAGTGATCAAACGTATGGTAAAGAAGACCTGAACCTGAAGTCAGTGTCATGAACTCAGTTTGGAAACCGATAAGACCACGAGAAGGCATCATGAAGTCCATGCGAACACGGCCTTTACCATCTGGTGCCATATCAGTTAGCTCACCTTTACGAAGACCGATATTTTCCATGATACCGCCTTGGTGCTCTTCCACCACGTCGATTGTCACAGTTTCAAACGGTTCCATTAGCTGGCCGTCTTCTTCTTTGATGATAACTTCTGGACGTGATACTGCTAGCTCGTAGCCTTCACGACGCATATTTTCGATCAGGATAGATAGGTGAAGTTCACCACGGCCTGATACGCGGAATTTATCTGGGTCAGCTGTTTCTTCAACACGTAGTGCAACGTTGTGTACTAGTTCTTTTTGAAGACGCTCTAGGATGTTACGTGAAGTAACGAACTTACCTTCTTTACCAGCAAACGGAGAGTTGTTTACTTGGAAAGTCATAGTAACTGTTGGCTCATCAACAGAAAGAGGCGTTAGCGCTTCAACACAGTTCTGATCACAAATAGTGTCAGAAATCTTAAGCTCGCCAAGACCTGTGATTGCAATGATGTCGCCCGCTTTCGCTTCTTCAACTTCATGACGCTCAAGACCTAGGTAACCTAGAACTGTACCTACTTTACCGTTACGCTTAGAACCGTCAGCACTTACGATAGTGACTTGTTGGTTAGCTTTCACTGTACCACGAGTAATACGCGCAACACCGATAACACCAACGTAAGAGCTGTAATCTAGCTGAGAGATTTGCATCTGTAGTGGGCCATCAACATCTACTGAAGGCGCTGCAACGTTATCAACGATAGATTGGAACAATGGTTCCATGTTCTCGCCAGTTTCGCCTTCTTCTAGTGTTGCCCAACCGTTTAGTGCTGATGCGTAAACCACTTGGAAGTCTAGTTGTTCGTCAGTTGCACCAAGGTTATCGAATAGGTCAAATACTTGATCCATAACCCACTCAGGACGTGCACCTGGACGGTCAATCTTGTTGATAACAACGATTGGCTTAAGACCGTATGCAAACGCTTTTTGCGTTACGAAACGAGTTTGAGGCATCGGGCCGTCAACTGCATCAACGATAAGCAATACAGAGTCAACCATAGACATGATACGCTCTACTTCACCACCGAAATCGGCGTGTCCAGGGGTATCTACGATGTTGATGCGGTAGTCATTCCAGTTGATTGCTGTGTTCTTAGCAAGAATGGTAATGCCACGCTCTTTCTCGATATCGTTAGAATCCATCACACGTTCTTCGGCTTCGCCGCGACCCTCTAACGTGCCAGACTGCTGTAGAAGTTTATCAACCAAGGTAGTTTTACCATGGTCAACGTGAGCAATAATTGCGATATTTCTTAATTTATCGATCGATTGATTAGACATTAGTTTCACATTCACTCAGAACATGCAGCATCTTCACTAGAGGCTACTTGATTAAAAAAACGGCTCATAATTTAACAGATTTTACGCCAAAACCCACGAAATATGTGATTTATATCACCAGCTTTTTTATGACCATGCTCTAGAGCCGCATTTTTACTCGCTTTTTGGCCTGATTTTATTTTTTTGAACCCTTCTATTCAGACCATAAATCCCCACTTAACCCTGTTTTCTCACTCCCTACGGATAAAAACATCATTAGAGGTACACAGTTCTCCTTTAATAATAAAAACTCTTTTTTAAGGAGATTATGAATTGACAATAATTTTTAACATCGCGATAGTAAGCATGTTCTATTATTGTTAATGACACATTGCCGCACCAAAATGGTGCACCAATGCATCAAGATAGTGCAAAAATGGATTAATTAAGCTTTAGCAATGCGTAAAAACCGCATTCTTAAAGCTTTTAAAAATTGGCATGGTTTTCGCTTAAGAACATTCAGAACTGCTCATTCTCAGAAATGAGCAACACTAGATTTGCGGCCATGCCCTTATATAACACCGGAGGTTACTCAAGATGTCAGTAGAAAACGTACTAGCGCTGATCCAGGAAAATGAAGTTAAGTTTATTGACCTACGTTTTACCGATACAAAAGGTAAAGAACAGCATATCTCGATCCCATCTCATCAAATTGATGCTGATTTCTTCGAAGAAGGTAAAATGTTTGATGGCTCTTCAGTTGCAGGTTGGAAGGGTATCAACGAATCAGACATGGTAATGATGCCTGACGCATCAAGCGCGGTACTAGACCCATTCACTGAAGACGCTACGCTAAATATCCGTTGTGATATTTTAGAGCCAGCAACAATGCAAGGTTACGACCGTGATCCTCGCTCTATCGCGAAGCGTGCAGAAGAGTTCATGCGTTCAACAGGTATCGCAGACACTGTTCTTATCGGCCCTGAGCCAGAATTCTTCCTATTTGACGATGTTAAGTTTAACACTGACATGTCTGGCTCTTTCTTCAAAATTGATGACGTAGAAGCTGCATGGAATACCGGTTCTGATTTCGAAGGCGGTAACAAAGGTCACCGTCCAGGTGTTAAAGGCGGTTACTTCCCAGTAGCACCTGTTGATTCATCACAAGACATCCGTTCTGCTATGTGTTTAATCATGGAAGAAATGGGTCTAGTTGTTGAAGCTCACCACCACGAAGTAGCAACAGCAGGTCAAAACGAAATCGCAACACGTTTCAACACGCTAACAACAAAAGCGGATGAAATTCAGATCTACAAGTATGTTGTTCATAACGTTGCACACGCATTCGGTAAAACAGCAACCTTTATGCCTAAGCCACTAGTAGGTGATAACGGTTCTGGTATGCACGTTCACCAATCACTAGCAAAAGATGGTGTAAACCTATTCTCTGGTGATAAGTACGGCGGCCTTTCTGAAATGGCACTTTACTACATCGGTGGTATCATCAAGCATGCGCGTGCAATCAACGCATTTGCTAACCCTGCTACGAACTCATACAAGCGTCTAGTTCCAGGCTTTGAAGCTCCAGTAATGCTAGCTTACTCTGCGCGTAACCGTTCAGCGTCTATCCGTATTCCTGTAGTACCAAGCCCTAAAGCACGTCGTATCGAAGTACGTTTCGGTGATCCAGCGGCTAACCCATACCTAGCATTTGCTGCAATGCTAATGGCTGGCCTTGACGGTATCCAGAACAAGATCCACCCAGGCGAAGCGATGGATAAAGACTTGTACGACCTACCAGCAGAAGAAGCAGCTGAAATCCCAACAGTTGCAGAATCGCTACAAGGCGCATTACAAGCACTAAGCGACGACCGTGAGTTCCTAACGTCTGGCGGCGTATTCTCTGATGACTTCATCGATTCTTACATCGCACTGAAATCTCAAGACGTTGAGAAAGTAAACATGACAACTCACCCACTAGAGTTTGAACTTTACTACTCTGTTTAAGTAATCACTTAATTACTAAACATTAAATACTTAGGCCTGCTTCACAAGCAGGCCTTTTTGATCTTGTTGTCACCCGCAAACCAACGACAATAATGAATCTTATTCACGACCACTCTTGTTCGTGCAAACAAACTTGGAGTTAACGGATGAAACTCTCTCGTTTTTTTAATCTACTCAGCCCAATTTTTATTACCCTAATATGGACCGCTGCGAGTTCAGCCCAAGCCTCTACCATCTACTCATGGACAGATGAAAATGGCGTGGTGCACTTTACCGATCAACCTCAAACCCCCGATGCCACTGCTTACCCTTTAAGCGTGACAGAAGTCAGTGGCAATATTGAACAAACCGCAGATACTATTGACACTCAAACCACTGATATTACCGTGGTAGAAGAGCCAGCAAAAACCATTACAACCGTCAGTTTAGTTTCGCCTATGCATGAGCAAACCATCCGCAATAACGAAGGTATCATCAATATTCATGCGGTCACCAACAGCAAACTTAACAATCAAACCCAAGCACAATTAGTATTAGATGGCGTGGTGAAAGGCGAGCCTCAAACGGAACTCACTTGGACATTAGATAACATTGATCGTGGCAGCCACCAATTACAAATTCAACTAGTTAAAGGCGGCAAGGTTATTGCATCGTCAGACAGTATTACCGTTTATCTGCATCGAGCCACAGTGAAGGCGAACAAGCCAATGCCAGTACAGCCTCGCTAATCCACAGTTTCACCAATTAACAGTGCCCGATCAGCAATAAACAGGTTACACTCAGATGCACCAATTTGGTGCATTTGACCTAAATAAGCCTATTGATGGTTTAGGTAATCAACAAGGATGCTGATTGTGACTACCGCTTTTACCCCTATAATTATTGATAACCTTGTTACTGCAATCATTTTACTGGATGAGCACTTAACGATTCGTTATGTCAATCCTGCCGCAGAACAACTGTTATCGTCGAGTAAGCGCCGTTTGCTGGGCATTACGTTACCAGAGTTATTACAGTATTCATCTCTTGATCTCGATTTAATCGCAGCCACACTGCAAAGTGGTCAAGGCCTAGCTGATAGCGATGTCGCTTTTGTGATTGATGAACAGCGTCAACTTCTCAGCTTGAATGCCAGCCCTATTTCGTGGCAAAAAAATCTTTTCGTGATGCTGGAGCTTAAACCTATCGATCAACAACGTCGTATTAGCCAAGAGCTCTCTCAATTAGCTCAGCAGCAAGCAGCGAAAGAATTAGTGCGAGGGTTAGCTCATGAGATAAAAAACCCACTAGGTGGCTTAAGAGGCGCTGCACAGCTACTTGAAAAAGCACTACCCGACCCTAGTTATGTCGAATATACCCAAATGATTATTGAGCAAGCCGACCGATTACGTAATTTGGTCGATAGGTTATTAGGCCCGCAACGGCCAGGCATCAGAAAGACCGATAATATTCATCTCGTATTAGAAAAAGTACGTCAGCTGGTCATACTGGAAAACGACAATAACCTTGTGATTGAGCGCGACTACGATCCAAGTCTGCCCGAGATTGAAATGGATACCGAACAACTCGAGCAAGCCTTACTCAACATTGTCAGTAACGCCGCTCATGTTCTAAAAAAACAAAATGGCGGGATCATTAAACTCAAAACTCGCACAGCCCATCAAGCCTTGATCCAAGGCAAATACGCCCGTATCGCCGCGAAAATTGAAATTATCGATAATGGTCCGGGGATCCCAGCAGAAATCCAAGACACCTTATTCTATCCAATGGTAACCGGTAATGCTGATGGCACAGGGTTAGGGCTATCGATCTCGCAAAACTTAATAGACCAACATAACGGCAAAATTGAAGTGATTAGCTGGCCAGGACACACCAACTTTACGATCTATTTACCAATACAATAATAACGATAGGAGAGTAACGTATGAGCAAAGGATTAATTTGGGTTGTCGATGACGACAGCTCTATTCGCTGGGTAATGGAAAAGACACTTATAACAGCAGGCATGAAGTGTGAAACCTTTGCCAATGCCGATAGTGTACTTGAAGCGCTAGAGCGTAATGTCCCTGATGTATTGGTCTCTGATATTAAAATGCCGGGAACAGATGGCTTAACGTTACTAAAACTCTTACAACAAGATTACCCACTATTACCGGTGATAATCATGACGGCACATTCAGACTTAGATGCCGCTGTGAACGCCTATCAACGTGGGGCATTTGAATATCTCCCTAAGCCATTTGATATTGATGAAGCCGTAAGTTTGGTTGAGCGTGCGGTTAGTCATAGCCAAGAGCAGAAACGTCAACAGCAACCAGAAACAGAAATAAAAGCAGTACCTGAAATTATCGGTGAAGCCCCTGCTATGCAGGAAGTTTTCCGTGCTATTGGTCGCCTTTCTCGCTCATCCATCTCGGTGTTAATTAACGGCGAATCTGGCACAGGTAAAGAGCTTGTCGCTCACGCTTTACATCGCCATAGCCCACGCAGTAAAAATGCTTTTATTGCCCTGAATATGGCCGCTATTCCCAAAGACTTGATTGAATCAGAACTGTTTGGGCATGAGAAAGGCGCATTTACTGGCGCCAACAGTGTTCGTCAGGGGCGATTTGAGCAAGCCAACGGCGGAACACTGTTTCTCGATGAAATCGGTGATATGCCATTAGATATTCAAACCCGTTTACTGCGTGTCTTAGCGGATGGGCAGTTTTATCGTGTCGGTGGACACTCTCCCGTTAACGTCGATGTCCGTATTATTGCAGCAACGCACCAAAACCTAGAGCGTCTTGTCGCAAGTGGTGATTTTCGTGAGGATTTGTTTCACCGCTTAAACGTTATTCGGGTGCATTTACCGTCTCTAAAAGATCGTCGCCAAGATATCCCTCAACTGGCGCGCCACTTCCTGCAACGCGCGTCCAACGAGTTAGGGGTCGAAGTCAAAACCCTGCACCCTGACACGACCGAACAACTAGCAGCACTGGATTGGCCGGGTAATGTTCGCCAACTAGAAAATATTTGTCGCTGGCTTACTGTCATGGCCAGCAGCAGTGAGGTTTTACCTAGCGATCTCCCCCCTGAGTTACTGGAAAATAATCAAACCACTTTATCAACTCAGCAAGAGAATCAACATTGGCAACAAGGCCTACAACAATGGGCAAAGCAAGAATTGCAGCAAGGTAATGAAAACCTATTAGCAGAAGCCCTACCTGAGTTTGAAAAAATCTTACTCGAGACGGCGCTACAACATAGCCACGGTCATAAACAAGAAGCGGCTCGATTATTAGGTTGGGGAAGAAATACCCTTACCAGAAAACTCAAAGAGCTAGGTATTAACGACTAATCATCGCTATATAATATCGAGTAGCAGGTGAAGGCGATCACATTTAGCTGCAACGATTATGTTCACGTTATACACTTTGCTTATACTTAACGCTCAGTTTTCATCGGAATAATCATAATGATCAACAAGCATCTTCCTTTAACGGATCTACACCGTCACCTTGATGGCAACATTCGCCCTCAAACTATCCTAGAACTTGGCCAGCAATTTAATATGGCGCTACCAGGCCATGATCTAGAAAGTTTACGCCCACACGTTCAGATCGTTGAAGCTGAACCTAGTCTTGTAGCCTTTTTGTCAAAGCTAGACTGGGGGGTTGCAGTATTAGGCGATCTCGATGCTTGTCGTCGTGTCGCTTATGAAAACGTTGAAGATGCCTTGCATGCACAAATTGATTATGCCGAACTACGTTTCTCACCTTACTACATGGCAATGAAGCACAACTTGCCGATCGCAGGTGTGGTTGAAGCCATTATTGATGGAGTAGAAGCTGGTTGTCGTGACTTTGGTATCAAAGCGAACTTAATCGGTATAATGAGTCGCACCTTTGGTGTTGAGGCTTGTCAGCAAGAGCTTGATGGCTTACTAGCCCACAAAGATAAATTGGTCGCTATTGATTTAGCCGGTGATGAATTAGGTCAGCCTGGCGCGCAATTTAACCCACACTTTAAACAAGTTCGTGATGCAGGTTTACGTGTAACCGTTCATGCTGGTGAAGCAGCCGGCTCTGAAAGTATGTGGCAAGCCATTAATGAGCTAGGCGCGGTACGTATTGGTCACGGTGTAAAGGCAATTCAAGATCCAAAACTGATGGATTATCTAGCAGAGCATAAAATTGGTATTGAATCGTGCATTACCTCAAACATTCAAACCAGTACTATTAGCAATATCAAAGATCACCCTATCAAGCCATTCCTCGAGCATGGCATTTTAGCCTGCCTCAACACTGACGACCCTGCCGTTGAAGGTATTGAATTACCTTACGAATATGAGGTAGCAGCACCCGCTGTTGGATTAAGCCAAGCGCAAATCGAACAAGCACAACGCAATGGCTTAGAGATCGCCTTCTTGAATGAAAGCGAGAAACAAGCACTTCGCGAGATGGCAGCACAACGTAGTTAATCACTCACGCGATAAAAATCAGATAACAAAAAGCCCCATTCCAGCATTGCTCGAATGGGGCTTATTATTTAATCCAAGAAGATTAAATCACTCGTGAAAACTGCTGTTTGCGAGCGCGATCACGTAAGTATTTATCGAAACACATACAAATATTACGGATCAATAAACGTCCCTTCAGCTCAACGAAGATATGTTGCTGATCCACCGCTACTAACTCATCATCAATAAAGGTCTTTAAAAGCTCTAAATCTTCAGCAAAATATTGATCAAAATTGATATTAAATTCCGCTTCAATCGCTTTCTTATCAAGCTGGAAATTACAAATGAGGGCTTTGATCACTTCACGACGCAGTAAGTCGTCCGCATCGAGCGAAACCCCTTTCCACAGTGCGTTTTGTTTTTCTTCAATATCGCGGTAGTAATGCTTTAACTCTTTTTGGTTCTGTGCGTAGCAATCACCAATCATAGAAATAGCGGATACACCCATACCTAATAAATCACACTCACCTTGAGTGGTATAACCTTGGAAATTACGGTGCAGAATCCCTTCACGCTGGGCAATGGCTAATTCATCATCCGGTTTGGCAAAGTGATCCATACCAATAAATTGGTATCCTGCCCCCGTCAACGTTGCAATGGTATCTTGCAGAATACCTAATTTTTCTTTGGCACTCGGTAATAGCTCTTCGCTGATCTTACGCTGTGCCGCAAACAATTTAGGCATGTGGGCGTAGTTAAACACCGATAAACGCCCCGGATTCATCGCCAGTACTTGCTCTAATGTTTTCGCAAACATTTCACGATTTTGTAGCGGTAAACCATAAATCAAATCAAGGTTCGTTGAACGGAATCCCAATTCACGTGCACGCTCAACCATCGCAAAGATAAACGCTTCATCTTGCTCACGGTTAACCAGTTTTTGCACGTCTTTATTGAAATCTTGCACCCCGATACTTAAGCGATTAAAGCCTTCACTGCGAAGGTGATCAAGAATATCGAGTTCAATTTCACGCGGATCGACTTCTATGCTGATCTCAGCATCATCATCAAAATTAAACGCTGCACGCAAACTATTCATTAAACGACTGATCTGCGCTGCAGTAAGGAACGTCGGTGTACCACCGCCCCAGTGCAATTGACTCACTTGGCGATTGCCCAATAAAGTCGCACGTTGTTTAATTTCTTGTTCTAGCTTATCCAAGTAGTCATCCGCTTTATGCTGATGACGGGTAATGATTTTATTACAGCCACAGTAGTAACAAAGCTTATGACAAAATGGGATATGAATATAAAGCGATAGCTTACGATCAGGATATTGCTTACATGCCATCTCAAATTCAGCAGACGTGAACGCTTCATTAAACTCTAATGCAGTTGGGTAAGAGGTATAACGCGGGCCTGAGTAGTTATACTTTTCAATCAGGGCCTGATCCCAAATAATCTGCTCATTTGACATGACATATTTCCAATATTGTAGGGAGAATAAAGAGTTAAACGTGTAATGATAGTAAGACGAATAACACTTATAGTTTATAAGACAATACAGCCATCGCCTAATCAGATTAGACGATGACTGTAATCGTTCAGATCAAGTCATTAAGACTTCGTAGACAGGATGGCATCCAGTTCGATCGCAATAGCTTCTTGTAATCGAGTTTCAGCCTTCATTCGCTCCAGATCAAAGCGCATTCGAGCACGTTTCTCTGTTTGTTGACGCGCTTCACCGCGAGGCATATCTTTTACTACCTCATACAGCTCTGTAATAGCTGGATAAGTGGCTGCAAAATCAACACTCTTATCAGCCTGTAGCGCTTCCATCAACTTATACAAACGAATCGCCGCTTCAGACAAATCACATTGTCCTTGCTTGGTCGCTGCGGCAATCACATAAACGCTCTCTAAAATCGTATTATTACGCGTTTCTATCGCCTCTTTTTGCTGTTGTTCAGCACGGGCTAAAAAAACTTTATGGCGTTGATTTTGTTGGTATAGCTTAACAAGTAGCGTGCCCGCATAAATACCAAGCGCGGTTACAATTGTGCCACCAATAACAAGCAGAAGCGTCAAATCCTGCAACGGTTACTCCTTACCGAATTTATCTAAATCCATCTTTTCAAATTGATCGAGTAAATCATCATCAGACTTAACCGCTGGGCGGTACTCATCTTCCTCGAACAATTCAACTTCATCTTCTTCCATCAAACCAAGCTGCTTCATAAGCTGCTCAATACGATCAAGTTTTTGGTCGACTTGTTTCTGTAAGCCTGCACCTAACTTTTCACCAGCATCTAAGCGATCAAGAAGAACCATCAGCTGCGCATCATTTTCAAGCATTGCTAATTCTTGCTCTGCTGACATACGGCGTTGCTGTTTGGTCATTGGCTTTTTCGGCTCAACAATCAAAGGAATTGGTTTTTTACTACCAAGACGTGGGTCTTTTTTCTGCGCGGCATTACGCTGCTTAGTTTCTTCAACGGCAGAATGGCGACTACCAGTTTTTAAGCCTTTACGCTTTTTCGCTTTCTGGCGCTGGCGAGATTCGATCTCTAATTGGTTCGGCGTTTTATCGCGGTATACCGCTGGGCCTTCAGAGCCAATCTTACGGCCTCTTTTTTTACGGGTCATTACTGGGTTTTCCTCAGCAAAATCACATCATTTCCAACAAACTCAACTTCTAAGCCATCACGTTGCGCTAAAAAGCGGAACGTATCGCGACTAAAGAAACTAACGTGGGTTGGATCGTTCTTGTAATGCCAACGTGTAAACGCTTCGGCATCGGTTGCTAGCTTTGTCATCAACCCCAGCCATCCGCCAGGTTTAATCATACTCAGCAGCAGCCCCCATTCCTTCGCAGGCTGATTAAAATGTTCTATGGCTTCGGTACACGTAACAAAGTCATATTGACGCGTTAATACACTAGGATCAGGTGCAAAATATGGATCATAAATCGCCATATTATATCCCATTTCGTCCAACATAATGGAAAGTGTTGGACCAGGACCGCTGCCAAAGTCTAAACCATCTAATGGCCCAGCCGGTAAACGTTCCACTAATGGTGTCGCTAAACGACCTAAAAATTGGCGATAACCCATATCATCTGGATTATTTTGATGTTGATCATAAACGGCTTTTTCTTGTTCTGGCGATAACTGAGCCTCAGGATCAGCAAAAATTAACGCGCATTGCTGACAACGAAAATAGCAGCGATTTTTATCTTCAACAAATACTCCATGCTGTTCACTATGGCACAGTGGACATGGCTGCATGATCACTTCTCCGGTGTTGCCGATTATTAGCAAAATCGGAACTGGTGTAAAATCGAGCGGGCTATTCTATACCCAATCGCGGTCAAGATGTAGTTTTGCCGACAAATTGTGCAAGTTTATCTGTAAATACGATAATGATAGATAAAAGATCAACAAGTTAACTTGTTTATAATGCAGATAGAAAAAGAGGGGAAAAGAAAAAAGCGATAGGCTTGCACCTATCGCTCTATATGTAAGCCACTGGCTTATATTCTGTCTAGTCATCCTAACTAGCGTGTAACGTCCCGGTTAAGCAACGTTCCCTTTGTTATTAGTGCTTTCCTTGCGAACTTGTTGTTCGTCATCATCCTGATGAGTTTTACTCTTCCGTGTCCTGTCCATAGTAATTCAACTCGTCCTGAGTTGGCGTTCCATTTCGCTTACTATCATCCTGATAATAATGCCACCATCCTTGTGAGCACGTTATCCATAACGTACCACTTATTGCGACGACATCATGTCGTTGCAAAATCTTATCCGTAAGTGTCTTCCTGACAATCCAATACGCTTCTTGCGTCAACCCTAGTCATCCTAACTAGACGTCCTGTGATCCTTTGAGCTCCTGCTCATGCCATCCTAGCGTTTCCATCCCTTGTCGCTTTCCCTGTCGACACGAGATAATTTACAGTAACCAAAAACTGAAACAATGTACCGATATCACACTTTTAAAAGCACAAACCACTAAAAAAACGCAAACCATTGTTATTGAAGGATAATGTATTTTTATCTGCAAAATTTCGAGCTAAAACAACCCTCACAAATGGCAGATCTCTTACAAGCTGTTGAGCAAATAAGACAGAAGTAAAAATAGTCTTGCTGAATGAAACACTAAAAGATATAAAACGATAACTATCAGGCAATAAAAAAGCAGCCTTTAGGCTGCTTTTTTTCAATTCGGATCAAGCGATTTTAGTGCAAGCCGCCGACATATTGTGACAACGCATTAATTTCATCATCACTTAATTTTGCAGCAACCGAACGCATCATCGCGTTCATATCATTAGCACGGACACCTGAACGGAACTCTTCCAGTTGAAGTTTTACGTATTCTGCATTTTGACCAGAGATCTTAGGGAATCCAGATAAGCTCGTACCATTGCCACGAGGACCATGACACGCAATACAGGCAGCAATACCACGTTCAGTATCGCCAAAACGATAAAGTTGTTGCGCGACTTCAACGGATTCTTTGGGGGAAGTATTATCTGATATAGGCAGAGAAGCATAATATACTGCGATATCTGCGATATCTTGATCAGAAAGGGCCATGGCCATTCCTCCCATAACAGGATTATTACGTCCCTGTTTTCCGCCGGTAGCCATTGCCTGTTTGTATTCTTTTAATTGCTTTTCAAGATATTTAGGATGCTGTCCAGCAAGCTTCGGGGATTGCTGCATCAATGCTGCATTGCCATCTGTACCATGGCAGGCGGCACACGTTACAGCTTTCAGTTTACCTGCTTCGATGTTGCCTTCTTCAGCCGTGGTCGAATAACTAGCAAGAAGGCTTAATATTAATATTAATTTCTTCATGACATTCCGTTTATAATTATAGGGCTTCCACTACCACAAGTAATGCTCACTTACATAGTATACAATACGATCACAAACCAAGCTCGGTTTCACATATTTTACACATCTTCACATAAAAGCAATCAGTCGACTACATGAAGACTGGACGGAGTTAACAGTGAATCAACCTCTCAACTACAGAAATACAAGTTTTATCACAAGTGCGCCAGATATTCGTCACTTGCCGCAAGATGCAGGCGTTGAGATTGCATTTGCTGGTCGCTCTAACGCGGGCAAGTCGAGTGCGCTAAACCGCTTAACCGATCAAAAAGGGTTAGCGCGTACTTCAAAAACGCCTGGTCGTACTCAACTGATCAATATGTTTGAAGTGGTTCAAGGCTGTAACCTTATCGATTTACCGGGTTATGGTTTTGCACAAGTCCCTCTTGAAATGAAATTAAAATGGCAGAAGTCGCTAGGAGAATACCTTCAGCGTCGTGAGTGCTTACAAGGCCTTGTGGTATTGATGGATATCCGTCATCCGATGAAAGATCTTGACCAACAAATGATTAATTGGGCACTTGAAAGCCGTTTACCTGTGCTGGTCTTACTGACTAAAGCAGACAAGCTAAAAAGTGGTGCTCGTAAAGCACAGGTGCTAAAAATCCGCCAAATGACTAAAGAGTTAGAAGGTGACGTACAAGTTGAAGCTTTCTCTTCGTTAAAAGGTATTGGCGTCGATCAAGTTCGCCGTAAATTGGATGAGTGGTACGCACCAGAGCTAGAGCGCCAACGTGTGCTTGCCGGTGGTGATGATGCTTTCCCTGAGCAAGTAGAAGAAGACAACGAGTAAAATACGTTGTTTATATAGCTCTAAGGATTGGAGCTATAAAAGTTCCCCACCATCTCGGTGGGGCAAATTAAGAGAGAAACAGGAGGTATTTTAGTTTTGTGCAACAAACAATAATGATTTCCACTCTTAGTGCAATCCCTTCCCTTTATATGACTCAACTTACATGTTTTTTTGCGACTCTCGACCATATTCCCCTCTGAATTCCGATATAAATATTGCTTACCCGCCTCTACTTAGTACATTATTTTCTTAACAAAATAACAACATAAAATGTTAATAAACCATGTTTAGTTCTGGAAGTTTATTACAAACACATTTAACCAAAAAAAGAGCAAAAAAAAACCACTCCCAATAGTGTAGGAATGGTTATTTCATGGATTTGTTGAACGGCTGATAATGTCATCAGCACTGACAGCAAATATGAACAAGAAGCTGTTTTTAGTATAGCGACTGTTTTTATTTTTTAAAGTATTTACTCTAAAAAAATAACAACTAAAAAGAAAATTTAAGAGAAAAAGGCGAACAAACAAGCCAAAAAGATCAAATAGACCAATGAACGACCATAATTTGATTAGTAATTAGCTAAATAGAGAGAAACGAAAAAGAAAGAAATAATCAACAGACAACAAAGAAAGGTATAAACGGAGAGAAAAAATTTTCGAGCGCACAATAAAAAACGCCCCGGTCCAAAGTGAGACCAGGGCGGCTGAATCAGCCAAATCCAATAACGTGAAACAAAAGGTCTGAAAGATAGAACATCTTACCTCTGTACCCTACACCTGTAACTGTATATCAAACGTGCAGTTTTTGGAACCCCTAAATGTAGTTTTTTTTCACTTTGTTGTAAGTAAATTTTACATATTGGTTTTTATTTGTCGCTTATTTTTAACAAAAAAAATAGCCAGCATCGTGCTGACTATTTATTATTATTCTTATTATTACCAATAAAAATTAGTGCGCTTGATCCCAGTTATCACCGTAACCAGTATCTGCGATAAGCGGTACATCCAGCGTCGCTGCTTGTTCCATTAATGCTTTAACTGATGCAGTTACCGCTTCAAGTGCTGATTCTTTCACTTCAAACACTAATTCATCGTGTACTTGCATTAATAAACGCACATCGCCTTCCGGTTGTTGTTGCACCCAACCATCAACCGCAATCATCGCCAACTTGATGATATCAGCTGCGGTTCCTTGCATTGGCGCATTGATTGCTGCACGCTCCGCTGCTTTTCGACGTAAACCATTACGTGATTTAATGTCTGGTAGATATAAGCGACGACCAAAGAGCGTTTCAACATAACCTTGCTCTGAAGCCGCATTACGCGTGCTTTCCATGTATTCTAAAACACCTGGATAACGCTCAAAATACACATTCATGTAGTTTTGTGCTTCATTACGTCCCATATCTAGCTGCTTCGCCAAACCAAATGCACTCATGCCATAGATCAAACCGAAGTTGATCGCTTTAGCACGGCGACGTTGCTCACTACTTACCTGCTCAATATCTAAGCCAAGGATTTCAGCGGCCGTTGCGGCGTGGATATCTTTACCATGACGGAAAGCATCTAATAATGCTTTATCACCGGATAAATGCGCCATAATACGTAATTCAATTTGAGAGTAATCGACCGCTAAGATCTTATACCCGCTTTGTGCGACAAACGCTTGGCGAATACGACGACCTTCTTCATTACGTACTGGAATATTCTGCAAATTTGGATCGCTTGATGATAGACGTCCGGTTGCAGTCACGGCTTGATGGTAAGAAGTATGCACTCGACCCGTTGCAGGATTCACCATCTTAGGCAACTTATCGGTGTAAGTAGATTTCAGTTTTGCAAGTCCACGATATTCTAAGAGTAACTTAGGCAGTGGGTAATCAAGCGCCAGCTCTTGCAATACTTCTTCATTGGTTGACGGTGTACCAGATGGCGTTTTCTTTAAAACAGGTAATCCCATTTTTTCAAATAGGATCGCTTGAAGCTGTTTTGGCGAGCTTAAATTAAATTCTTGCTCCGCAATTTCAAACGCTTTTTTCTCAATTTCATCAAGTCGAGCAGCGATCTCTGTTGATTGTGCGCCAAGCAACATACTGTCGACATAAACACCCGTGCGCTCCATACGTGAAAGTACTGGCACTAATGGCATTTCGATAGTTTCAAAGACATGCTTAAGTTTGTCGTCAGCTTCTACTTTAGGATACAACGTATTGTGCAAACGCAAAGTAATGTCAGCATCTTCAGCAGCATAAGGGCCCGCTTGCTCTAAATCGATTTGATTGAACGTTAGCTGCTTTTTACCTTTACCTGCAACCTCTTCAAAGCTGATATTCTTATGCTCTAAATAACGTAGGGCAAGGCTATCCATATCATGACGCCCAACAACGCTATTAAATACATAAGATTCAAGCATGGTATCGAACACAATACCCTGCATTTCAATGCCATAACGAGCAACAATACTGGCATCAAACTTAAGGTTTTGGCCAATTTTCGCTTGTTTTGGATCTTCAAGTAATGGTTTTAACTGCTCAAGTACCCAATCACGGTCAAGCTGCGCTGGCGCATCAAGATAATCGTGAGCCACAGGGACGTAAGCCGCTTTACCTTCTTCAATCGCAAAAGACACACCGACGACATTCGCCGTCATGTAATCTAAACCATCGGTTTCGGTATCAAAGGCAAACGCCTCTGCCGCTGTTAATTGTTCAAGCCATGTTGCAAAACTTTCTTTATCTAAAACCGTTTCATACCCGCTACGATCAATCGTTGGTGCAACGGCTTTTTTTTCAGCTGGCACATCACCTGATTTTTCGTCAGCAACAATACGGCCATCACTTCCATCAAGCATTTCAGTTAACCAACGACGGAACTGTAACTTACCAAACAGCTCGGTGAGAGCATCTGTATCTGGCACACCTTTACGCAGTTCATCAGGTGTTACATCTAGCTCAACATCCAATTTAATGGTGGCAAGCTTATATGACATGTAAGCCGCTTCTTTATTATCAATCAGCTTTTTCGCCATGGTTTTTGAACCACGGAAACCGAGAGCGGCAATATCATCTAAATTATCGTATAAGGCATCTAACCCACCGATACCGGTAAGCAATGCTTTTGCTGTTTTCTCACCAACCCCAGGCACACCTGGAATGTTATCCACTTTATCGCCCATCAGAGCAAGGTAGTCGATGATCAATTCAGGACCAATCCCAAACTTATCCACAACACCAGCGGGATCCATCACAACATCAGTCATGGTATTGATCAAAGTAACATTTTGATCCACCAGCTGCGCCATATCTTTATCACCTGTACTGATAAGTACTGGCATACCTTGTTGTGATGCTTGTGTGGATAACGTGCCAATCACATCATCAGCTTCAACCCCAGAGATCGCGATCAATGGTAGCCCCATCGCTTTGATCACCGCATGCAATGGTTCGATCTGACTGCGAAGATCGTCCGGCATCGGTGGACGATTGGCTTTATATTCAGGATACATATCATCACGGAAGGTTTTCCCTTTCGCATCAAAGATCACTGCGATATGTTCGGTTGAAAATTGACGTAACATGCTACGTAGCATGTTTACAACACCATAAATTGCGCCCGTCGGCTCACCGTCAGAATTAGTGAAATTCGGTGCAGCATGGTAAGCGCGATAAAGGTAAGAGGATCCATCAATCAGGATCAATGGATTTTCTGGAATAGTTGCCATAGGGTTATTCTTATATCCAAGCGTTTGTCGTTCAGGTTAGTAGCTCTATTATCGACCATATTAGGCGTTGAGCGACAGGAAAAATGCAATAACCATAGAATGCCACGCCCTGTCGCAAGTGTTAACCAATGTTTTATTCTATTCTCACTTTTTCTGTGGATAACTTTGTTAGTATTTAATTTACGCCAGTTGATCGTTTTTTGGGTAATTTGACAAATAAGAAACTATTACAAACACAATCAACAACTTAGCCATGAACCTTAATTTCGATCCTCGATCCCTATTTGATCATTAATTGTGGAAAACCTCATAGTGATAAAGCCAAATGCGGTAATAACATCATAAAAATCAGACGATTTGTTTAGTATCAAAACCAAAAATAACTAAATTGCGGTAATTTTAGCCGCTTATACACTATTTAATGGCAGAGATACCTATCAGTGAAAATTTATCTTCGATAAAAAACTAAAGCATAGAAAGTTGATCTCTTTTTTATCTTAATAGTGATCAATAAAGACGCTTCGATCGTGGCACAGTAAAATCACACATAAAGACTATGCCATCGTGAATGCAATAGAAAAAAATAAACGGCTTAACGATAACGGATCAATGGAAGATAAGAATAGACTAGACAGATCTTAAAAAAGAAAAAGCGACGCTACGATGAGTAGCGTCGCTCAGCAGAAGTGGTGTTCGGTTATTAGCCCTACACTAATAACACGCAACCGGAGCTGTAGTACACTGGAAGCAATGTGAGCAATGTCGTGCCATCAAGACGATATGATTATGTTCCATCCCTATCGCCTGAGTGCATGTTAATAATAACCATTCTCACTTGAGATGCAAGTATTTTATTGAGAATAATTGTCATTTGACACGATATTTTTTAACCAGTGTCTTCACTGTATAAAAAAACCGATCTTAGGATCGGTTTCTTCTTTAACCCTTATCACTAGTAACAAAACTATTGATTAGTCTTTGCCGCCACTAACGTTTGCGGTGGTAACGTTGTCAGCTTATCAATTAAGTAATTAAGTAATACGCCATAAATAGGCACAAATAGTCCGAGACTAATAATTAACTTAAAGCTGTAATCCACCAACGCAATTTCCGTCCAATTTGCTGCCATAAACGGATCGGGACTGTGGTAAAACGCTATACCAAAGAACGCAATGGTATCAATCGCATTACCAAAAATAGTGGAGGCCGTAGGGGCTATCCACCATTGTTTTAATTGGCGTAGGCGGTTGAATACCGACACATCTAAAATTTGTCCTAACAAGTAAGCCATAAAACTGGCAATCGCAATACGAGCAACAAACAGATTAAATTCCGTTAAATGTCCTAGCCCTTGGTATTCGCCTTGGAAGAACAAGACCGATAATAAATACGATACGAGCAGTGCAGGCATCATGACACGGAAAATAATTTTACGCGCCATTCCAGCCCCAAAAATACGCACGGTAAGATCGGTAGCTAAAAAGATAAACGGAAAAGTAAACGCTCCCCAGGTGGTGTGATAACCAAATACGGTAAAAGGTAACTGCACTAAATAGTTACTCGATGCAATTACGAGTAAATGAAATAGAACTAAATAACCTAGGGCTTTACGTTGCTGTTGTGGAGTAAAAGAGGGTGAAGCTATAGCATTAGATTGAGATAAAGCAGTCGTCATGTGAGACCTTTTTGTCAATGGGGGGAGGGAACCCAAACATACTTTGCTGCCAGCGTTTTATCGCCAACAACGACCAGGTCGGCGATTATACAGAAACCAGCTTGCTTGCCTAGCTTTTGATCTTACCAGCGAGATTAATTTAATAAGCTCGCAATAAAAGTGAGTGTTTCTTCATCGTCATCACTCATGGCTTCAAGCCATAACGCACCGCTGTAATGCTCACCTTTTAACAGCAAACGACAACCTTCAAAATCAATCAACCAAATATGTAGATCTGCATTACTTTCTTTCTCTACCATCTTAGCATCAATGGCGAGTAAGAAAGATTCTGCGATCGTATCAAAACTATCGAAATCAAATGCCGGGCTTTTAATCGATAAAAAACGTGCATCGCGATCAAACTGACGAATACCGAATACGTGACTTATTACTGCAGTCATCATGACTCCTATTTATTGCTTTAAATAGCGGGCTTCAATCCTTGTTATCCCTTGATGTAACCAAGTGTTAATTAGCATTACAAAGGTTAAGGTTGCTCTAGTATTCCACTTATCATCGTGGTCTTATTGGGCAGCTGCTGGAGTACGTTATCGCGAGTCCCGTCGCATAACCTAGCAGCTCGGTGAAATGAATATTCCACCAAAAATACGCAAGCTGTTTTGTCGTGACCAAACACCCTATTAAGGCTGTTTCTTTAACGCATTCTAGCCGGGCTTACCATGAGCCCGGTTTTTTTATATCTATACTCAACTTGCTAGATTCGATATTTTAATGCGGCTCTTCAATTGCCAATAAATGATCACGGATCAAGCCTAAAAAAACCTCTCCGTATTTTTCTAGTTTACGCTGACCCACCCCGTTCACCGCAAGAAAGTCGCCATTTGACGTCGGTAATCGCTCTGCCATTTCCATTAAGCTGGCATCGTTAAACACCACATAAGGCGGTAGATCTTCTTCATCAGCAATCGCTTTTCGCAATTTACGTAACTTGGCAAACAATTTTTTATCGTACTGGCGATTCGCGAGTTTATTCACTTTCATGTTACGGGCAATATTATCCAGTCGCGGAACTGCAAGTTCTAAACCAATCTCAGCACGTAATAGTGGGCGGGCTTTTTCTGTTAATTGCAGTACGGAATTACGGCTAATATTCTGGGTTAAGTACCCCAAATGAATTAACTGGCGTAATACACTCACCCAATATTCATGGCTGTATTCACGCCCAATACCATAAGTACTTAATTTATCATGTCCATGCTCGCGGATTCGTTGGTTTTGCATCCCACGAAGCACTTCAACGATATAGGTAATACCGAAACTTTGGTTAACACGGTAGACACAAGACAAGGCTTTTTGCGCCACTTCGACCGCATTAAAACGCTGCGGCGGATCTAAACACACATCACAGTTACCACATGGTTCATCACGGTGCTCACCAAAGTAATGCAACAATACCTGACGACGACAGGTTTGTGCTTCAGCAAACGCGCCCATCGCATGCAGTTTATGACGTTCGACGTCCTTTTGTTGCCCTTCTTCTTTTTCATCTAAACAACGGCGAAGCCATGCTAAATCTGAAGGATCGTAAAACATTACCGCCTCAGCAGGTAAACCATCACGCCCTGCTCGACCTGTTTCTTGGTAATACGATTCAATGTTACGAGGAATATCAAAATGCACGACATACCGCACATTGGGTTTATTGATCCCCATACCAAAGGCAACAGTGGCAACCACGATATGAATATCATCACGTTGAAACGCCTCTTGAACATTGGCTCGCTCAACATGATCTAACCCCGCATGATAGGCCTCTGCACGTATGCCTTTATCTCGCAGTTTTTCACTGATCTGTTCTACTTTCTTACGACTATTGCAATAAATAATGCCGCACTGCCCACGCATACCTTCAACATAGCGAATAATTTGTGTTAACGGTTTATGTTTTTCCCACAAAATATAACGAATATTCGGGCGATCAAAACTGCCTAGATACTCATGAGGGCTCTGCAATCCTAGGCGGCTAACAATATCATGGCGGGTTGTTTCATCTGCCGTGGCAGTTAATGCCATTATCGGTAGGTTTTCAAACGACTGCTTCAATCGTCCGAGAGCGGCATATTCTGGTCTAAAATCATGTCCCCATTGGGAGATACAATGCGCTTCATCAACCGCGACCATCGCCAGCGGTACGTCACGCAAACGATCAATAAAATCATACGTTAATACGCGCTCTGGCGAGACATAGACTAGCTTCACCGTCGCATCTTTCATCGCATCAAACACGGCGAGGATCTCATCACGCTCCATCGTCGAATTGATATAAGCGGCAGCAACACCATTGGCTTTAAGCTGATCGACCTGATCTTTCATCAATGAAATAAGCGGTGAAATAACCAGCGTGATCCCTTCTTTTAATAAAGCAGGGATCTGATAACACAATGACTTACCACCACCCGTTGGCATAATCACCAAGCAATCTTCGTCACGATTGACGGCATCAATCACATCCAGTTGACCTACACGAAATTGCTGATAACCGAAAATTTCCTGTAAAACAGACTCGCTCGTAGATGCTGATAATGCAGAACTGGGTCCATGATGGCAGACGGATGACATGATAAGTCTCTTGGCTAAACGGGGCGTTCATTCTATACCTAAAGCCCCCTTTGATGCGAGGTAGTAACTTGGCTATCAATTAAAAACTCGATGCTCTGGTTTTCCATCATCTTTTCAGCAATAAAATAAATACTGGTATATCAAGCGATCTTATTTATATACTGCTATAGAATAAAAGTTAACCAATGTTAGATTTGGAGTTTCATGGAAGATAACAACAATCTCGCTAAGCGTGGGATCATTCTCGCTATTTCTGCCTATACCATGTGGGGAATAGCGCCGATCTACTTCAAATCCATTACCAGCGTTCCTCCGCTCGAAATACTGAGTCATCGCGTGATTTGGTCGTTCTTCTTCCTTGCACTCATTATTGCATTCAGCCGCCAGTGGGTGCGTGTCAAAGCCGTTCTCACTCAACCGAAAACGCTTTTCCTACTCACAATATCTGCGTTACTTGTCGGTTGTAATTGGCTTATTTTCATCTGGGCGGTCAATAACAATCATCTTTTAGATGCCAGTTTAGGCTACTACATTAATCCACTGTTAAATGTGCTACTCGGCATGTTGTTACTGGGTGAGAGGTTACGTCGCTTACAGTGGGCGGCAGTTTTAATCGCTGCGATCGGTGTTATTGCCGAGCTCATTCAATTTGGGTCATTACCTTGGATTGCCTTTGCACTTGCGACCAGCTTTGGGTTTTATGGCCTATTACGAAAAAAAATCAATATTGATGCTCAAACTGGCTTATTTATTGAAACCTTTGTGTTGTTACCGTTAGCCGCTATTTATCTCTTTTTTATCAGTAGCAGCCCAACGGCTAACCTGACGGATAATTCCTTCAATCTCAATTTACTGTTAGTCGCTGCCGGTATTGTCACTACCTTGCCTTTACTGTGTTTTACCGGTGCCGCAACGAAATTAAAGCTGTCTACCTTAGGTTTTCTACAATATATCGGCCCTAGTTTGATGTTCATATTAGCGACTTTTATTTATCAAGAGCCGTTTAAATTAGAACATGGCATTACCTTTGGCTGTATTTGGTTGGCGCTGTTGTTATTTAGTATTGATGGGATCCGATCTCATCAACAATCATCGAATAATAAAAATTAGCGACGAGCTTGTTTGCTTTTAGATAATCATTCGACATGTATGATAGAACTCTCATTTTTATTATCTAACTCAAGCAAATAAAAGTATAAAATAGCGTTCAGTTAACGACATTACTCCACTCATAAGGATTGAAGATGCCAAGGTTCACCTCCGCTACAGCCTTTTTATTGAGTGTTTGTTGTTTTTCATTTCCAGCATTAGCCAATGAAGTTCAACAAGCCTCTGATCACATTGAACCTGAGCCGAGTACTAACCAACAATCACAACCGTTGGTTTCAGGTAAAGAGTGGATGATCGCCACGGCCAATCCTTATGCCAGTCAAGCAGGAGCTGATATTTTACGTCAGGGTGGCAGTGCTGTTGATGCAATGATCACCGCGCAACTAATATTAGGCTTAGTTGAGCCACAATCATCAGGGATCGGTGGTGGTGGATTTTTGGTGTATTGGGATAATGACAATAACCAAATGACGACATTTGATGGTCGAGAAACAGCCCCTTTTGCTGTGACTCCCCGTTTGTTTCAAGACAATCAAGGTCAGCCGCTAAAATTCTATGATGCCGTTGTCGGTGGACGATCTGTCGGTACACCGGGTACGATTAAACTGCTATGGCGTAGTCATCAGCAATACGGAAAATTGCCATGGAAAACGCTGTTTCTTCCTGCGATCAAATTAGCCAAAGAAGGGTTCATCGTCAGCCCTCGGCTTGCTGCAATGGTTGAGAACGATGCAGAAAATCTTCGTCGCTACCCTACGACTAAAGCCTACTTTTTTGACTCACAAGGCAAACCACTTCAAGCAGGAAGTAAGTTAGTTAATAACGCTTATTCAAATACCTTACGTCAAATTGCTGATTATGGCCCAAGAGCCTTTTATCAAGGCGATATTGCACGAGATATTGTTAATACCGTCCAAAACGCAGAAGGTAATCCTGGGGTATTAAACACGATGGATCTCGCCAGCTACAGCGTTAAACAACGTGAGCCTATTTGTGCCCCCTACCGTCAATATCAAATTTGTGGAATGGGGCCACCCAGCTCTGGCGCATTAACCTTGGGGCAAATATTGGCCATGCTCAATCATTATCCCTTGGATAAGCTCGGTGCCGATAACGTCAAAAGTTGGCAGTTAATTGGTGATGCCTCGCGTTTAGCTTTTGCTGATCGCGGTCGCTATATGGCAGACAGTGATTATGTGCCAATGCCTGTTCGTGGCTTACTCGATCCGAACTACCTTGCCGAGCGTGCTAAATTACTCGAGGGAAATAAAGCATTACCCCAAGTAAAACCGGGAATGCCACCTTGGAATCATGCCAATAACCGCGCCAGTGATGAAGCGATCGAACTGCCTTCCACCAGCCATTTATCGATTGTAGATAAAGAAGGTAATGTGGTCTCACTCACCTCGACGATTGAAAACAGTTTTGGTTCACGGTTAATGGTCAGGGGATTTCTACTCAATAATGAATTAACGGACTTTTCATTCCGCAGCCAAATTGAGGGAGTTCCTGTTGCTAACCGAATAGAGCCAGGTAAACGACCTCGCTCGTCAATGACACCCACGATTGTGATGAAAAACAACCAGCCAGTGCTAACCATCGGCTCACCCGGAGGAAGTCAGATCATTGGTTATCTTGCAAAAACCTTAGTCGCGTATATTGATTGGGGGATGGATTTACAACAAGCGATCAACTTACCGAATATGAATAATCGCTTCGGTACCTTTGAACTTGAAAAAAACACGCCCGCGGCAGAGTGGGCGCCAAAGCTTGAGAAGCTGGGCTATAAAATCCAAATCAAAGATCTGAATTCAGGTATTCAAGCGATAAGTATTGCGCCAAATCAGCTTATTGGGGCAGCCGATCCTCGTCGAGAAGGTAAAGTGATCAGCCAATAACCGCGCTAATACGCAGATAAAAGAAAAAAGCCCAGCACTCAAAAGATGATTGCTGGGCTTTATTGTTAAGTGTTACGAACAATTAAAAACGCATACTATTACATTGGTGTAAGCTTGGCGTACTGAGTCACCAACCACTTAATGCCTTCACCATTAAACGCCACCTGCACACGGCTTTGTGCGCCACTGCCTTCAAAGTTAATGATGGTGCCTTCACCAAATTTTGGATGTTCAACACGCTGACCTAGGTTAAAACCTGTCTCATTAAAGTTGTTATTCACCTGTGTTTGGCTAAAACGACCACTGCTTGCCGGACGTGACACTTGCGCTTTCATGCGGACTTCTTCGACGAACTGGTCGGGAATTTCGCGGATAAAGCGTGAAGGTTTGTGGAAGTTATCTTTACCGTATAAACGACGCATTTCAGCATACGTGATATACAGTTTTTGCATTGCACGGGTCATCCCCACGTAACACAAACGACGCTCTTCTTCTAAACGTCCCACTTCCTCTGTGGTACGTGAGCTAGGGAACATCCCCTCTTCTACACCCACCATAAATACTACTGGGAATTCTAGACCTTTAGCACTGTGCATCGTCATCAACTGCACCGCATCTTCAAAGTCATCCGCCTGACCATCACCGGCTTCTAATGCCGCATGGGCTAAGAAGGCCGCCAGTGGCGTCATGCTTTCTGCTTCTTCTGGGATTTCAAACTGACGAGTTGCTGTGACCAATTCTTCTAAGTTTTCAATACGCGCTTGGGCTTTTTCGCCTTTTTCTTGCTCGTACATTGCACGTAAACCGGAATGTCGAATGACTTCATCAGTCTGCTGATACATTGGCAAGTCGGCGGTATCGTCTTCAAGCGCATTAATCAGCTCGATAAAACGACGTAATGAATTCGCCGCACGACCTGCTAAAACTTGCTCTTCAAGCAAGGCAATACTCGATTGCCACATAGTTAAACCACGATCGCGAGCAGCTAAACGAATCGTCTCTAACGTGCGATCGCCCAAACCACGCGTCGGGGTATTTACCACACGCTCAAACGAGGCATCATCATTACGATTGGAGATTAAACGCATATAAGACAACGCATCTTTGATCTCTTGGCGTTCGAAGAATCGCATACCACCGTAGATACGATACGGCAGTCCAGCTTGAATTAATGCTTCTTCTAATACCCGTGATTGGGCGTTACTACGGTACAAGAAAGCCGTTTCGTTGAGGCTGCCACCTTGCTCGCGCCATTCTTTGATTTTCCCCACCGCAAAACGCGCTTCATCGAGTTCGTTAAACGCAGAATAGAGCGAAATCGGCTCACCTTCACCACCGTCAGTCCAAAGTTTCTTGCCCATACGCTCGTTGTTATTGGCAATCAACTCATTGGCAGCATTTAGAATATTGCCGGTCGAACGGTAGTTTTGTTCAAGGAAAATCGACGACGCATCTTTAAATTCATTTAAGAAACGCTGAATATTTTCAATTTTTGCCCCTCGCCAACCATAAATAGACTGGTCGTCATCACCTACGATCATCACATGGCAATCAGGTCCCGCCATTAAGCGTAACCACGCAAACTGAATGCTATTGGTATCTTGGAACTCGTCAACCAGAATGTGCTTAAAGCGTGCTTGGTAATGTTCACGGATATGCTTGTTATCGCGCAATAACTCATAAGATCGCAGCAATAGTTCAGCAAAATCGACCATACCCGCACGATCGCACGCTTCTTGGTAAGCGGTGTAAATACGCAACCAAGTTTGTTCTACAGGATCGCTATAGGTTTCAACGTGTTTAGGACGTAAGCCTTCATCTTTCTTGGCATTGATATACCAAGCAGCCTGACGAGCGGGCCAATGCTTTTCATCTAGATTCTGCGCTTTGATCAAGCGACGCAATAAACGCATCTGATCATCAGAATCCAAAATATTAAAATCTTCCGGCAAACGCGCATCAAGGTAGTGGGCACGAAGCATGCGGTGACATAGTCCGTGGAAAGTACCGTTCCACATTCCGGCACTTGAGCCGTGCATTAACTCATTAATACGCCCACGCATTTCTGCGGCCGCTTTGTTGGTAAAGGTCACCGACATAATCGAATACGGTGATGCTTGCTCTACCGATAACAACCAAGCAATGCGATGAACCAGCACTCGTGTCTTACCACTACCGGCGCCAGCCAGTACGAGGTGGTTACCCAACGGCGCTGCCACCGCTTCTCTTTGTTTATCATTGAGCCCGTCTAATAGGAGTGAAACGTCCATCGCTATCTACTGGTTATTTATACAATGGTGATGATTATAACAGCACGAAAAAAGATTGCCTCGATATCTTCATCTTTCCTTAGTGCAGAAAATTGTTTTAATTTTAATCATTTTTTTTCGCAATAAATATCAGCCTTCCCCTTTCCTATTAAACAGAGCGTTTTAACGCCACATAAAAATCAGCCAACTAAGTTATATCTCAATGAGGGTTTCATCATGAACAACGTAAACAAGCTTGCACTCGCATCAGCCATGACAGGTCTTATCGCATTAGCAGGTACAGTAGCCTCAACTTCTGCCGTTGCTGGCGAAGCAAAAGAAAAATGTTATGGGGTGGCGAAAGCAGGAAAAAATGACTGCGCAACCAAAACCACATCATGTGCAGGCTCAGCGAAAGAAGATGGTCAAAAAGATGCCTTCATTGCGATGCCTAAAGGGCTTTGCGATCGCCTTCATGGTGGTTCAACAGAGTCCGCATAATGAGCTATCCATTATTAACGGATATGGTTGGGGTGGGTTTACGCTCACCTCATCACCAACCGATTATCGAGCAACGCCCGGATATTGGCTGGCTTGAAATTCACAGTGAAAACTATTTCAACCGCTATACGCCTCAATATCAACAACTGTTAGCCATCATCGAGCATTACCCGATGAGTTGTCATGGTATTGGGTTATCCCTTGGCTCAGCCGATCCAATTAACCGTGAGCATTTAAAGCAACTGAAACAACTCATTGACGTTGTTAATCCTTTTGCGGTTTCAGATCACCTCAGTTGGAGTTCAGTTAACGGTCAATACTTTAACGATTTACTGCCTCTACCTTATACCGAAGAAGCGCTTGATGTTTTCTGTACGCATGTCGAACAAGTGCAAGATTACCTCAACAGACAATTATTAATTGAAAACCCATCGAGCTATCTCAGTTTTAAGCACTCCGTTATACCGGAATGGGAGTTTCTAACTGCCGTTCAACAACGCACAGGATGTGGCTTGTTATTAGATTTAAACAATCTTTACGTCAATAGCTTTAACCATCAGTTTGATTGCCAAACTTATTTAGATGCCATCAATCCCGATACGGTAAAAGAGATCCACCTTGCAGGCTTTACGGTGAAACAATTCCCTGAAGGGGAAATATGGATTGATACCCATAGTAAGCCGGTAAGTGAGCCTGTATGGCAACTTTATCGTCAATGGATACAGCAAAATGGTAAGCATACTCCAACCTTAATAGAGTGGGATGCAGAGTTACCATCATTAGAGATACTCCTTGCTGAAGCGGCTAGAGCGAACGCGTTCCTTCAACGAGAACATCACCATGAAATATGCTGTCAACAATGAACTGCACCAACTCCAAAGCGCCTTTTCCGATGCGCTGCAATATAAACACAGCTATGCGTCTACGACGATAAAAGCCACCACCTTTAGTGCCGAGCAACATCTACAAATTTATCGAAATAATTTTATTTTGAGTTTAACCGATATTCTTTCGGCAACGTATCCCGCAGTCTTGGCGATGATCGGCCATGACTGTTTTGTTCAACTGGCGCGATTACACATACTGCACTCTCCCTTAACGCAAGGCGATGTGAGCCATTACGGTGAAGGGTTTCATCACACTATTGCGAATAATGAAACCATCAACAAAGCTTTACCGTATTTATCGGATCTCGCTCAACTCGAATGGTACCGAGATATTGTCAGCCGCATGCCATCACAACAACACGGTTTTCCATTTGAAAAATTACAACACCTTCAAAATTCAGAAAATGCCGATGCCTTTGGACAAAGCTATTTTCATATTCCTGAGGCAACCTATGTTTTGACCAGCCCGTATAGTGTCGGAGATTTGTGGCATATTGTAGAGAGTGAAAGGCTCAACCATCACGCATCAGCGTTTTCTAGCGCTGATGATCCATTGGCAGCACTTGATATCGATCAGCCACAAACCGTGGTTATTCAATTACGTGGCAACGAAATATTAACGCAGGTTATCTCTTCAGATCTCAAGGCGTTAATCATTCACTGCCAACAACAAAAATCACTTCAACAAGCCTCGCCACAGATGCTTGAACAACTACCTTTATTATTTGAATATCAACTCACCGACGATATCGTGGAGGCAAACGATGGATAGTTTTATTCGCAGTATCGACCCTTTTTTCTCACGGCTAACGACCCCTTTTATCCCACTTGTGCTGCTCTTTACTCGTCTCTGGGTTGCATGGGTATTTTTTCAATCTGGCATGATCAAATACTCAAGCTGGGACAGCACCTTATACCTTTTTGAATACGAGTATCATGTGCCCTTATTACCATGGCACTGGGCGGCATATATTGGTACTGCGGTTGAAGTTTTTATCCCTATTTTTCTCACGCTGGGGCTATTTACTCGCCCGATGGCATTCGTACTTTTTGGATTTAACGTCATGGCAGTCATTTCCTATCCCGCACTTTGGGAAAAAGGATTTTATGATCACCAACTGTGGGGAATGATGCTACTCACCAATGTGATCTGGGGGGCGGGAAGTCTCTCTTTTGATCACTTATTTAATCGTGGCCACCTTCACCATTCTTTCTAAATATCGATCGTGTTTTAATATGCTATACGCAATAAAAAAGCGACCCATGGTCGCTTTTTTTACTGCTCTAATCCGACAATCTCAAGCAGCTGCGCCAATTGCGTAATTTCTACATCGGGTAAGATCAACGCTTGCGATTGCTGCTGAATCAATTTTTGTTGATCGTTAAACCAACACGCTTGAAAGCCATGCTGTTTCGCGCCTTTTACATCGGTAATAAGATGATCACCAACATGTAAGATTGTCGCGGCTGGTACATTTAGGGTATTAACCGCAAGGTTAAATAAATCTGCCTCAGGTTTTGCTAAACCATCTTTGCCCGCTTGAAACACGTCGACAAAATATGGCGCTAAGCCAATTTTTTCTGCATCAACATTACCATTTGTTAGCCCGACTAGCGGAAAATGGTCACTTAATTGCTTTAATACTCGATGCGTTTCTGCAGGAACATCGACTTGGTTGCGAACAGCCAGTACAGTATCTAACCCCTGCTGCGCTAAAATTTCTGCCTCTGATAGACGAAACCCTAGCTGCATTAAACCTATTTTAATGGTTTCATATCGCCACAAACTGACATCATGTTTGAGCATTGGATCTAGCATCGCTAATTGCGATTTAAGCGATGACCAAACGGTTTTATCAATTATGATACGTGACGGTAAGATCTGCGTTAACCAGTCAAGCATTGCTTGTTCAGCACGAACAATCACCGGACGGTTATCGTATAAGGTATCGTCAAGATCAAAAGTTAAGGCACTAATTGGCGTTAATTGGCGGTAAAAATGCATAATTTCTCTGTATTGATACGTAGCAGTCAATGTTATTTATTACGCTTAGCACGAGGATGTGCTTCATCATACACTTTCGCTAAATGCTGAAAATCCAAATGAGTATAGATTTGGGTTGTCGATAAATTTGCGTGACCTAAAAGCTCTTGTACTGCACGTAAATCGCCGCTCGATTCCAACATATGTGTCGCAAAACTGTGACGTAGTTTATGGGGGTTAATGTGGCTTGATACTGCCTGTTTTTGTCCCCATTCCGCCATTCTTTTCTGCACATTTCGAGTCGAAATACGCGTGCCTAATTTAGACACAAACAGTGCTGGCTCTTCTGCTTGAGCAAGATTATCACGCAACTTCAGCCATTTCGCTACCCATTCACGAGCAAGGCCAGAGAAAGGAACCACCCTTTCTTTATCGCCCTTACCAATTACCCGTAAGTCGCCTTTACTTAAACTGATATGACGCACATCAATACCAACCAACTCGGCTAAACGTAACCCTGCACCGTACATCAATTCCATCATTGCGCGATCACGAATTGCTAATGGATCATCATCGTTAACATCCAACAATTGATTCATTTCATCCACATCCAAATTCTTGGGTAATGGACGTGCTTTTCGTGGCGCCGCAACGCCTTTTGCAGGGTTGGCTTTTAAAACATTTTGGTGGACTAAAAAATCAAAAAAACTTCGCAAGGCTGATAAGCGCATCGCAAGGCTACTCGCCTTTAAGCCATCTCGCATCCCTTTACTGGCGATTTGACGAACCCAACCGGCATCCACTTGCTGCCAATTATCGACGCTCAATTCGACCAATTGTTCAGCAATACGCGTTAGCTGACGCTTATAATTTTGCTGAGTATGTAAGCTTAGTTCACGTTCACTACGTAAATATTCGTAGAAACGTTCAAGTGGTTGTTCCAAGCTGCGGGGCAACATATTAGTCAATAACCTCACGGGTATATTGCCAATGCTCTATCAGGTAACTAATGGTTGTTGCTAACTGCTCAACAAACAAGGTGTCCATTTCGGGTTGAAAATGTCCACCATCTGCGCTCGCAAAACTCAATACACCATTGGCAGCCGATCGACCTAATGGCAACACAATAAACGATCCTAACTGCGGCGGATGGCTATATAACAATTCAGCTTCAGGGCGACGTAGACGACCTAAGTACGGACGATCTTGAACTAAACGAGAACGATAAAAATCGTTAAATTGGCGACGTTCGAGATATAACAACTTATCTTCGCTATCAAACAAGCGAAGACAAACAGAAAGATCCAATTGCGCCGCTAAGGTATCAATAATCGTCAGTACCTGATAAATATTATGGCATTGTAATAATTGTACTTGAGCATTAGAGAACAAGACCGATAACTCACCACTTTTGGTTGCATTGGCGAGTAACGTGGCATGTTGTTGCTCAAGCTCGGCGATCCGTAGTCGTAGTCGCTCTAATTGAATATCAACCAGAGAGACGGTACCACGCTCTTGATGAGGGATCCGCACCTCACTCAACCACTCCGATTGACGTGAAAAAAAAGTGGGATTATTGCGCAAGTAAGTTACAACTGCTTGCTCATTCAGCACCTCATTCAAGTCATCCCCTGATGAACAAGTTTGCTGAGAATGTGTTGTCATTGAATAAATTGTCCGTCAAAAACGTGAGCGGCAGGGCCGGTCATAAATAATGGTTTACCTTCCCCCGCCCAACGAATATATAAATCACCACCAGGTAGAGAAACTTTTACATTTTCATCCAGCAAACCTTGCACTCGCCCAATCGCAACCGCCGCACAGGCACCGCTACCACAAGCTTGCGTTTCACCCGCACCACGCTCATAAACGCGCAAACGCACGTTATTGCGATCGAGCACTTGCATAAAGCCAGCATTAACACGCTCAGGAAAACGTTCATGGGATTCTAATAACGGGCCTAATGTATCGACATCGGCAGTATCAACATCATCAACCATCGTTACACAGTGCGGATTCCCCATACTTGCCGCGCCACAGAAAAGCGTGTGCTCACCTGCACGTAAAATATAGGTTTTTTCAGCCTGTTTAGCTTTCATCGGGATCTTGCTCGGTTCAAAGATCGGCACACCCATATTCACTGTCACCTGATTATCATTTTCAAGTTTCAGCAACATTTTCCCTGCTTTTGTACTCACCGAAATATGGTATTTATTGGTTAACCCTTTCATTGAAACAAAACGGGCAAAACAACGGGCACCGTTACCACATTGTTCGACTTCACTACCATCAGCATTAAAAATACGGTAATGAAAATCCGTTTCAGGATCATAAGGCGGTTCAACCACTAACAGTTGGTCAAAGCCGATACCACGATGTCGATCCGCCAAACGGCGGATCGCATCAGGTGAAAAAAATACATTTTGTGTCACGCAGTCAACAACAACAAAGTCATTGCCTAACCCATGCATTTTGGAAAAGTTAATCTGCATGATGTTCCTTAATTTTTTTCATTTCATCGCAGCCATGATTACTGAATAATCTGTTCTAGTTGCCACAGTTGCGCTAGCGTTTCACGCTCACGAACAACATGAGCCTGTTCACCGTCGACCATAATTTCAGCCGCACGAGCACGGGTATTGTAATTCGATGCCATCACAAAGCCATAAGCGCCTGCTGAACGAACTGCTAATAAATCACCTTGCGCTAAACATAAACTGCGATCTTTACCGATAAAGTCACCGGTTTCACAAATAGGTCCAACTAAATCGTAGACATGCGCTTCACCCTGACGCGGGCTAACCGGCACAATGTCTTGCCACGCTGAATATAACGTCGGACGAATTAAATCATTCATTGCCGCATCAACAATGGCGAAGTTTTTATGTTCAGTATGCTTTAGAAACTCAACTTTTGTCAGTAATACACCCGCATTCGCAGCAATAGCGCGTCCTGGCTCAAAAATCAGCTCCAAATCAGGATAGTTTTCTAATCGGGCGAGTAATGCCGAAGCATAATCTGCAGGTTGTGGTGGTTGCTCATCATTGTAAGTCACCCCTAGACCACCGCCTAAATCAAGGTGCTGAATATGAATGCCTTCGGCTTTTAACTCATCAACCAACGCCAATAAACGATCGGTAGCATCAATAAATGGAGTAATATCAGTTAACTGAGAGCCGATATGACAATCCATACCAACAACCTGTAAATGTGGCAGGCTATGCGCTAGGCGATACACTTCCACCGCGCGATCAAACACAATACCGAACTTATTATCACGTAATCCTGTTGAGATGTAAGGATGCGTTTTCGCATCAACATCAGGGTTAATACGCAATGAAATAGGCGCTGTAACGCCTAGCTCTTCAGCAACGCTATTTAGACGCTCTAATTCAGGTTCAGACTCAACATTGAAGCATTTGATCCCAAGCTCTAGTGCACGCTGCATTTCAGCCGCCGTTTTACCGACACCTGAGAACACCACTTTTGCCGGATCACCACCAGCGGCAATCACACGCTCTAATTCACCTTGTGACACAATATCAAAGCCAGAGCCAAGACGAGCAAGAACATTTAATACCCCAAGGTTAGAATTCGCTTTAACGGCATAACAAATTAAATGAGGGTGTGTCGCAACCGCCTCATCAAATGCTTTCCAGTGGCGCTCTAACGTTGCACGTGAATACACATACAAAGGTGTACCGTATTGCTCAGCCAATTGTGCTAATGGCACATTTTCAGCCCATAATTGATTATTTTGCTGGTAGTTAAAGTAATCCAATGTTTTTCTTCCCTGTTAAGTAGCTGCTTTCAATGGCGACACTGTTTAACTCAGTGTTTATTTATTTTTTACTTTGCTTGCTCTTGCTGTGGTGCATCTTTTGGCATGTAGAGAGCACCACTCTGTCCACATCCCGCTAATGTTAGGGTCGCTAACACAAAAATTGCTAATAAACCTTTACGCATAATTCAAAGCCAGTGATTATCAAACCAATGCCCTCTATAATCGCACCAAGAACAGGAAAAGCAATAGGACACAATAAGATGAATGACACTGAATTTCACCAATTAGCTGATTTAGCACTAATGCAAATCGAAGAAGGTATCGATGAATCCGGTGCCGACATTGAGCCAGAGACAACGGGTAATGTATTAACACTCGAGTTTGCTAACCGCAGCCAGATCGTAATTAACCGCCAAGAGCCATTACATGAACTCTGGTTAGCTTCAAAATCAGGCGGTTATCATTTCAAATATAATGGCACGGAATGGCGTTGTACCCGCAGTGATGAAGAGCTATTTTCACTGCTTAAAAAAGAATGCAGCCTTCATGCTGGTGAAGCGGTTGAATGGTAAATAAGATATTTATTGTCATGAACTACCGATAAAAAAAGCCTTCACATCTGAAGGCTTTTTATTGTCATGTCAATACACGGTATTAACTGTTAAGCATCCCAGTTGAATTGGGATCGACATCGGGCTTTGGACGCGGCATTTGACCACTCTTAAATGGCAATACTTGTAATTTACCGTTGTCGCAATGCACGATATCGTAGAACTGGGGTAAATTAAAGTTAATGAAGTTAGTCGCACTAAAACGGTCTTGAGCCGAAGTGTAAAAACGATTAACCCCATGTACCATCTCATCTTTATTACCACTACATTGACGGTACACTTCCATCTGGTTGGTTTCATCTAAGATATAGATGTTGTAGCCCTGCTCACAATCTTCAAAGAAGAACTGGATCAAACCTTCACTCGCATAAGCATCCACTATTTGTGGAGGATGAGGTTCGTCCATTTTACCCATCACAACATGAGGCACTTCACTGACTTTATTCGATGAAATGCAACTGTAGAAATCAACTGGGTTTTCTAACCGTTGAACAGAAACACCACGACGCTCAAAGAATAAGCCAAAGGTTTCTTCTGCAATGCGGATCGCTTTAAATCGACGACGCTTTTCTTCTTCAACCGGTTTTAAGCGCATTTCAATACATTCAGCCACTAACTGATATACTAAATTACGGATCAAACCACGCATGTGCTTGCTATAGCAGAATACATCAACCGCTTCAGGTGGGATCGCATCATGGTGCATCTTCCCAAGCATGGTTTTCAGTGCATCTAACATGGCATTATCGCCGCTAAAGTTAAGCGTGCGCACTTCATTCCACGAGTTGCGATAAATCAGATCGACGCTGCCAACTAAACATTTCTGTTCTGGGCCATAACTGAAAATATCGGTAGTTTTAAAATCAAACCGTACCGAGCGGTTTTTCAGCTCATTGGTTGGATCATTTTCTAAATTAATGAATAACCCTAACTGACGAATCTCACACGGGCTCGATAACGCTTGTAAACTTGGATTCGGACGGCGAATTGGGAAGGTATTTCGAATATCACTCACCAACTGATAGAGCTTATCTAAATCAAAATCTGCATCACGTACCACGGTATGAAGGTGCGTTGATTCCGTTAATAAACCATTAAAATAGCTCCAAGCGACCAACTTAGATAAGTAACGGTTATGCTCAAGAGCCGGTTGTCCCATAATTAACAAGGGATCGATGGGCTGTTTATAAAGATACCAACCAGCAGCATTCGTACGCCCCTCTGGCACCTGAATAAAGGTGATATCTTCTTCATGTAAATCCGGTGAGATCTGTGGATTAAGTAAAGTGACCTTACCTGGAAGTACCTCAAATGCCGCATATAACTTACGCGCCAAAATACTGATATCTTCAGGACTGATCGCAGAGGTAATATTATTACGACGCGCAAAACGGATTAAGTTACGATAACTTAGCATTAACGCATCTAATAATTCGTTATGTGCCTCTTTAACTTGTGTCACTTTCCAATCACGACGATGATCAAGTTCATTAATCACCGAGTCTGTCCATTGCCACTGCTCAGTTAAGTGCTTGAGAACACGACGACGCCAAGGCACAGAGCCGGCACTTGGTTCACGAGATAACTTTTCATGGGTTTTTAAATAGAAGCAACGACGCACTAAATCAAGACGACGATGATCATCAATTCGCTCAAGATAGCGCGTGACTTTTTCCAACATTAAATAGTACGCATCCATACAGTATTCACTGCGGTCTTCAGCAAAGAAGCGACGCTTACCATCAAGGCTTAAAAGTTGGGTATGCGGGTATTCCCATGAGTAAGCTTCAAGCAAAATGGCTTTGAGCACTGACTTATACGGTGAGTCGATACTTTTATATAACTGCCATAAACTTGAACCAAAATACTCTTCGGCAGGAATACGCGTTAGACCACCAAAATCAATCCACTCATCAAGATTAATGTAATCTTCATCAATTAAGTACGCCATATATTGGTCATAGCACTCTTCCATTTCTGGCGGCACCATAAACCACAATAATGGCAACCCTGCCAAACAAACGGCAGAGCGATAGAATTCATCTAATAATAATAAATGCTGGCTAGAACCACAGTTTTCACCGGTCATCGCTTCAGAGAAGTTATGACGGAATCGATTCTCATCAATAAGAAAGAAATTCGCTTCAACCCCTTGCTCCATTGCCCACTGCGACACAAGGCTACACTTGCTGTCAAGTGCACTACGTTCTGCTGGCGTCAATGAAGTTCGGATACAAACCCAGATATCAAGATCACTGGTTAGGCTTTGTCCCATTGATGAGGTACTTCCCATGGCATACAAGCCAGTGATCGGGCAGTCATTTATCTCAAGCAATAGGGGATCGACCGAGAGTTCGGCAGAATAGGCGCAATCATCAACGAATTGTTGCTGGACATCAGTCACAACAAATTTCGCGATCCCTTGAGCTACCGGTTGGTCAAGATAACCCGGTAAAGCAGGGTGATTGTAATGAAGTAAGACAGGCAACAAGTCAAATACTTGTACTGATTGAGCATTCATCGCTAACCGTGCTCGTTCAATACGAAGCTCAGTCAATGAATCTAGCCTGCCTTTCAGCGTCTTAATATAATTTTGCAAATTACTCTTCCAAGAGCTAACAGAGTTGAAGCACCCCAAATATCACCCTTAGGATCATTTGAGCTGTGTTAAATATGAGCAAAAACGTGATCAATGTAACACTTTTAATACCCTTGGTAAAGATAATGCCAAGTCAGGTAATGCGACAATTCTGTGTGATTCATCCTTAAACTATTACCTCAAATTAGTACAATGATGAATAACCGCCAGTTGCCAGCGAATCATCATTCTATCATTTAAGGTCGATGTGATTAATATCACATTTTTTTAAACTATTAGCAACATGATCGTATGCATATACTCAAATGATTAAGCAAATTATCATCCAGACGATGCTAATGGTACGATGTGCTTAATAGAAAATAGAATCTTCATTATGGATCCCCAATACTTATGAGTAATCAACCAATCCGTATTGCTACACGTAAAAGCCCACTCGCTATGTGGCAAGCTGAATTCGTTAAAGCAGAGCTAGAACAAGCCCATCCAGGCATTATTGTCGAGCTTGTTCCGATGATCACAAAAGGCGATATCATTTTAGATACTCCACTGGCTAAAGTGGGTGGTAAGGGGCTATTCGTAAAAGAGCTTGAAGTCGCCATGCTTGAAGGCCGTGCAGATATCGCGGTTCACTCAATGAAGGATGTACCCGTTGAGTTTCCTGAAGGCCTAGGCCTTGTAACCATCTGTGAGCGTGAAGATCCTCGTGATGCGTTTGTCTCAAATAAATACAACAATATTGATGAGCTACCTCAAGGTGCTATTGTTGGTACTTCTAGCTTACGTCGTCAGTGTCAATTACGCGCCCAACGCCCTGATCTTATCGTCAACGATCTACGTGGTAATGTTAATACTCGCTTACGTAAGATGGATGAAGGTCAATACGATGCGATTATTCTTGCCTGTGCTGGCCTTAAACGTCTAAAAATGGAAGACCGTATTCGCAGCGAAATTACACCAGAAGTGAGTTTACCTGCTGTTGGCCAAGGCGCAGTGGGGATTGAGTGTCGTCTCGATGACACACGTGTTCGTCAATTGTTAGCTGCCTTAAGTGATCAAGCCACCACAACACGCGTATTGTGTGAGCGTGCAATGAATAACTACCTACAAGGCGGCTGTCAGGTGCCAATTGGTAGTTACGCAGAGCTTGAAGGCGACCAAATCTGGCTACGCGCATTAGTCGGTGAACCTGATGGCAGTAAGATTGTACGCGCTGAAATTCGTGGACCAATCGAGCAAGCAGAGCAATTGGGAGAAACTCTCGCAGAGCAACTGCTTAACGATGGTGCTCGCGATATTTTAAATCGATTATACGGTAACGCGTAATGACAGTGCTGATCACCCGCCCTGCCCCCGATTGTTATCAATTGGCAGAGCAACTCAATGCTGCGGCGATCAGCGCAATAGCCCAACCGCTATTAACCTTAAAAGCCGGTGATGGACTTTCTTCGTTATTGCTACAAATCAATGCATTAAAAGCCAATGATTATATTATTGCTGTAAGCCATCATGCGGTAACATTTGCGCACGATTACTTAGTATCGCAAGGTGCAGCATGGCCAAAAAACGTGCATTATATAGCTGTTGGTCATAAAACTGCCGCAACATTGACAAAATTGAGCGGACAGCGAGTATTATCTCCTGAACACCGCTGTGATAGCGAAGGATTATTAGCCTTACCCGAACTCGCACACGTTACGGATCGTAACATCCTTATATTGCGAGGGAATGGTGGCAGAGAGTTGATCCACCAAGCATTAACGGCACGCCATGCAGTAGTCAACTATTGCGAAACGTATCAGCGATGTTGGCTTGATCTCGATGGCGAGAAATTAGTGGCACAATGGCAACATCAACAGCTGGATACCCTTGTTATTACCAGTGCTGAACAACTAGTATTTTTAACAACAAGGATCCCAACTCAACATTTGACTTGGTTTCTCAATTGCCACCTTCTCGTCCCAAGTCAACGTGTGGCCGAGCAAGCAACAACGCTTGGCTTTATGAATATTTCCACCGTGGGCAGTGCCTCCAATCATGCACTCTTCACGTTCCTAAGCAACTTTAGCTAAACGGAATAATTAGGATGACAGACAAATCTAACAACAACACCGCAGCAGAACAGCCAAAGCAGGACAAGCCAACCACGGCAACAACGCCTACTCCGGCTAAAGAAGCGCCAAAAAAAGCAACCAAAGAACAACCTAAAGCACCAGCAAAAACAGAGAAATCTGAAAAAAAATCAGGTAGCAAAACAGGGTTGATTGCGATTGCATTAGTTATCGCACTCGGTGGTGGGCTTTACTATCACGGTCATCAGCAGGGATTGCAGCAGCAACAGCGTATTGAGGCGCTACAACAACAAATTGCTAGCATGAAAGCCGCGATGCAAAACGATCAAAAAGAAACCATTACTCTTATTAATGGCGGATTACGCAGTGCTGAAGTTAGCCTAAGCCAACAGCAAAAATCGATTGCAGCTCTGCAGACCACAGTCACAGAGCTAAAAGGCAATAGTCCGAACGATTGGCTCCTAGCCGAAGCGGATTACCTTGTGAAAATGGCAGGACGTAAACTCTGGTTAGAGCATGATGTCACCAGTGCAACGTTATTGCTTGAGTCTGCTGATCATCGTATCGCAGAAATGAATGACCCAAGCTTGAAGAACCTACGCCAAGCAATGAGCAATGACATTACAACATTAAAATCACTGACTCACGTTGACCGTGATGGCATAGTGCTACGCTTAACAAGTCTTGAAAATAGTGTTGATAACTTACCTTTAGCTAATGCTATTTTGCCAAAAGCAGTAGATGAACCCCAATCACAAACCGTGAGTCAATCGGTGAATGATTGGAAAGATAATTTGCTGACATCGTTGAAAAACTTTGGCGAACACTTCATTACTTATCGTAAGCGTGATGGCAATGTTGTTCCCCTGCTTTCACCACAACAAGATTTCTACTTACAGCAAAATATCAAAAACAAGTTAGAAGTCGCAATTGATGCGGTTTACCGTGAGCAAGGTGATGTTTATAAGATCTCTCTTGATACCGCGAAGAAGTGGGCTGAACAATATTACGATATGTCTTCACCGCTAACGCAAAGCTTTATTAAGAGCCTTGATCAATTAGCCCAACAGCAAATCACAGTGAACTACCCAGAGAAGCTGCAATCTCAGGCATTAATTACTAAGCTCGTCAATCAAGTGCTACGTAATAAAATGGCGACATTAGATGATACGCAGGCACAACCTGTAAAGCAGACTAAACCAGCAGTAAAACCGACACCGGAAACAGAAGCGCCAGCAGTAGAAAAAAAGCCAGCCCAAGCGAAACGTGAAACAACAGTAACGCAACCCGCTGAAACATCGATTAAAGGTAAGAATAACGCGACAGTCACTTACAATACGGTAACCACAGTGGAGGCCAAATAATGATTAAATTATTGTTATTGGTACTGGCACTGATCGCCGGTATTATTGTTGGCCCCGAGCTCGCTGGTAATCAAGGTTATGTGTTGATCTCAACGGCAAATCAAACCATTGAGATGAGCCTAACGACACTCGTAGTATTAATCGTTGCATTGTTTGCCGTTTTCTTATTACTTGAATTTATTCTAAAACGCGTCTTTTCAATCAGTAGCTCAACCCGTGGTTGGTTTAGTGGGCGTAAAGTTCGCAAAGCACGAATCCAAACGTCAGAAGGCCTATTAAAAGTAACAGAAGGTGATTGGAAACCCGCTGAAAAGCTATTAACTAAATCGGCTAAATTCAGCGATGCGCCACTCCTAAACTACCTTGCGGCTGCAGAGGCCGCACAAGGACTAGGTAAAACCGAGCAACGTGATGAGTACTTGAAACAAGCTGCTGAGCTTGATAGCCAAAACCTTGCGGTTGCACTCACCCGTGCCAAGCTTCAAATCCGCCAACAGCAATTTGAGCAAGCACTGGCAACATTACAAGAAGTACAACAAGATCATGCACGCAATCCTATCGTGTTAGGTCTACTTCAAGAGTGCTACTTAAAGCTGGAAGATTGGAAATCACTGCTAACTTTACTGCCACAGCTAATGAAAGCAGGCGTGATCAGTCAAGAAGAAGCAGCTGTCCTTGATGAGCAAGCACAATGTGGCCAAATGCAGCACCTTGGTCAGCAAAATGGTACTGATGGCTTAGTGGGATACTGGAATAACATGGGACGTAAAGATAAGCAGAATCCAGCGCTTGTGGCATGCTTCATCAAACAAATGATGGCACGTCATGCCGATAGCGATGCTTACCCAATTTTACGTGATGCACTTAAAAAGAGCCAAGATGAGCGCTTGATCAGTCTTGTACCTCAGCTAAATCTACCCGATCGTCATCCTGCCATTGTAAAGCTACAAGAGCTATTGCGCCAAGACGGCAATAATGCCGTCACGCACAGTGCATTGGGGCAAATGTTAATGGCGGAAGGTAACTGGCAAGAAGCAAAAGAGCATTTTGAAAGAGCTATTGCGGTTCGTCCTGATATGACAGACTACGCTCACTTAGTCGCAACGCTAGAGCAGTTAGACGACAAGCAAGGTGCTGCGGCAGCCTCTCGTCAAGCACTCGAATTAGCACAGCCAAGTAAGCAAGCTTAATCAAATAAATAACCGAAAAAGCGCCCCTCTGTGGGCGCTTTTTTTTCGTCAAATAAAAGACAAATAACACTTTTAACAATAAAATGTTTCAAGGTGTAAACAGTCATCTCAAGATATATCCAAACCATTGCTCCGATCGCATAAACACGATTCAATAGCCTTTCGATTTCCTTAACATTTGGATAACTAAGCTATGGATATGCTTCCTTGGTTAATTGTTTCTGGTATCGTAGTTTCAGTAATTGTATGCGTAATGACCGCAGTACTAATTAAAAACGCTGACTAATACGAAATCAAAAAAAGCCTCCAATTCGGAGGCTTTTTTATTTTATCGTATTCATCACAATCCAAGCGCAAGTTTTGCTTTCTTCAATTGCTTTTCAAATTTCTTAACTGTTTTCGCCGCTTTCTTTAATTGTTTATTTTTCTTTTTCGCTAGTTTCTTCAATTTCTTAGCTTGCTTTAACTTTAAGCTATCAGGCGCTAACGCTTCTTCTTCGACCACCGCAACCATTTCGATATGGCTTTGCCCCACAGCTGTAGGAGCTGGCAAATTATGCACATTCGGTGTTTTCATTGCCATCATAGGCAGAGGGGCTGACGGAATCGATAATTTCGCAACACGAGGAGCAGCCTTAACCGCATTGGTTAATCGGCTTGGCTTACACAAATACTCTTTGTCACTTGCGACTCTCGTACAACTTGAACACATGAAATTTGGTTCGCTGACAATCTTACTAATTGTCGCAAACTGATCGACAATTTCTGCTCGGCGATATTTACACAAGGTCTTAGCCATGAATGCTCCTCTAGCCAACAACGAACCTTTTTATCAACATTAAACGATAATGATTCGTAATTCCAGAAAAGCAATAAGATTTTATTGTCCCTATTTGTAACTATTTATTTGCAACAACCACTTAGGCTTTCATTGCCGCTTTTACATAAATATCAAATCGGTTCTTTTTAGTTTCAATCGCCATTGACGGCTTCGCTTGAGCAAGAAATTCAGCATAATCGGGACGCTTAACCACGACCCGTTTTGTTGCCAGCGCATATGCAGGCTCAAATAAACCATCGGCATCTAAATCTGCACCCACTAAGGTTTGAAAAACGCGCATTTCTTTTTTAACTAAAGCGGACTTTTTCTTATGTGGATACATAGGATCAAGGTACACCACATCCGGTGCGACAAAATCAGGATCATCGGCTAAATTGACCAAAGCATCATGACTCGAAGCATGGAGCAATTGCATACGCTCACTTACCCAACCGCCAATTTCAGGATCGGCTTTTGCTCGTGCTAAGCCATCATCTAATAATGCAGCTACCACAGGATGACGCTCAACCAACTGAACTTTACAACCGAGTGTTGCCAAGACAAAAGCATCTCGACCAAGACCTGCTGTCGCATCTAACACGGTAGGGCTAATACCGCCTTTGAGTCCAACTGCTTTTGCTATTGCTTGGCCTCGACCACCACCAAATTTACGGCGATGAGCGACAGCACCGCTAACTAAATCGACAGAAACTGCACCGAGCTTAGGTTCATCAAGCTTACGAAGCTCTAATTGCTCAGCGGTAAGGACTAAAGCAAAGCTGCTATTTTCATCATGGCTTAAGCCCCAACGAGCGGCTAATTGATCTAATTCAGGCTGACGTTCAGGAACTTCACAAACTAAGGCAAGCTGCACAGCAATCTCCGATATAAAAACAACATCTGGGCGTGACATTTCACATCCGATCATAGGGCGCGGATTATAGCACTACAAATCATCCTTTGCTCTGGTATCACACCATCAGATAAGTATAAGATACAACGATAAAAATAAATCCCTCGCATAGTAAAAGGATCACCTATGACACCATCCATTCGTATCGACGACTTAGATCGCGATATCCTTAATGCCTTAATGAATGATGCTCGTATTCCTTACGCTGAAATGGCGAAGCGATTTAATGTCAGTCCTGCTACCGTGCACGTAAGAGTAGAAAAAATGCGGGCTGCTGAAATTATTACTGGCACGGAAGTGATCATTAACCCTAAGTTATTGGGCTATGACGTTTGCTGTTTTATTGGTATTAATTTGAATGCCGCCCGTGATTATCATTCTGCATTAGCAAAACTAAATGAGCTTGATGAAGTGGTTGAAGCTTATTACACCACAGGGGCATACAACATTTTTGTCAAATTGATGTGCCATTCCATTGAAGAGCTACAATACGTGCTGATTGATAAGCTCCAAGCCATTGATGAAGTGCAATCCACTGAAACGCTTATCTCATTACAAAATCCGATCAACCGCAATGTTAAACCCTGATAGGTGTTTTACTGATATTAAAAAAGCGAGCATGGCGCTCGCTTTTACTTTTTAGTCAATATTACGACTTACTCAGGCTTTTGCTGTAAACATTCAGCGCGCTCAGCAGCATCTTGAGCTAACCATTCAGCGACGGTTTTCGCAAAGTAAGTTAATACCCCATCAGCACCTGCACGTTTAAAACACAATAGTGATTCCATAATGGTTTCACGCTCTTTTAGCCAACCATTTTGAATCGCAGCCATGTGCATCGCATACTCACCAGACACTTGGTAAGCATATGTTGGTACTTGCAACTCACTCTTCACACGGCGAACTATATCAAGGTATGGCATACCCGGTTTTACCATTACCATATCTGCGCCTTCATTGATGTCCATTGCCACTTCGTGCAAAGCTTCATCACTGTTCGCAGGATCCATTTGGTAAGTTTTCTTATCGCCGCCTTTTAAGTTGCCAGATGAACCGACAGCGTCACGGAATGGGCCATAGTAATTCGATGCATATTTAGCAGAGTACGCCATGATTTGGGTATTGATATAACCTGCATTTTCTAATGCTTCACGAATTACACCAATACGACCATCCATCATGTCAGACGGGGCAACGATATCAGCACCAGCTTCAGCATGAGATAGCGCCTGCTTGATTAAAATATCTGTCGTAATATCATTTAAAACATAGCCTTCATCATCAATGATGCCGTCTTGACCATGAATGGTGAACGGATCTAATGCTACATCGGTAATAACACCAAGCTCAGGCACATGCGATTTAAGTGCACGCACCGCCGTTTGTACTAAGCCTTCTGGATTATAAGCTTCTTCTGCTAACTCTGATTTAAACTCTTGAGACACAACAGGGAATAAGGCAATCGCAGGAATACCTAGTTTCGCAAGATATGCCGCCTCTTCAAGTAACAAATCAATAGATAAGCGCTCAATACCCGGCATTGAGTCAACCGTTTCACGACGATTTTTACCCATCAAAACAAACATCGGATAAATCAAATCATTCACAGATAATTGATTTTCTGACATTAGACGACGACTAAAATCATGCTTACGGATCCGACGCATACGACGACCAGGAAACGCACCTTGAATAGATACTGACACGACAAACTCCTTGCTAAAAAATAGGATTAGATAATATCACTCAGACTGACCAATGTGGCTTAAATCGAAAAAAAAGCCAGACTATTCGCCTCTGACTGCATCATAACTTGCTCAGGTGTTTCACCACGACACTCAGCTATCACCGCGGCAATATGCGGCAAAAACTTGGGTTCATTGCGACTCGATTTTGGCTTCGGACGATAGTCTCGAGGCAATAAATATGGGCAATCGGTTTCAATCATTAAGCGGTTGGCGGGAATATGACGCACGACTTGACGTAGCTCTTGACCACGACGCTCATCACATACCCACCCCGTAATACCAATGTGTAAATCTAGCGCTAAGCATGCTTTTAGCTCTTGCTCAGAGCCAGTAAAACAATGCAGCACTGCCGCCGGTAATTTCTCTCGCCAAGGGATAAGGATTTCAATGAAACGCTCATGCGCATCTCGGCAATGCATAAAAACGGGTAATTGTAACTCTGCCGCTAAGGCTAATTGTGCTTCAAATACTGCTTCTTGCTGTGGACGAGGAGAAAAGTCGCGGTTGAAGTCGAGCCCACATTCACCAATTGCTACTACTTCAGGCTCTGCTGCTAGTGAACGAATTTCTGGTAACAAAAGATCGGAGACAGATTTTGCATCATGCGGATGAACGCCAGCGGTTGAGTAACAGTAGTTCGGCCATTGCTGCGCCATTTGTTGCGCTTCAATGCTCTCTTCAATACTGGTGCCCGTAATTATTAAATGCTTCACACCCGCTTCTTGAGCACGCGTGATCACGTCCGCACGATCTTTATCAAAACGGTTGTTTGTTAAGTTAACACCAATATCTATCATCTGTTTATCCATTCTCTACACAGCACTATGTGTCACTCAGTATATCGAGCCGATCCATTCTGTGCCAAACCCATATTCAAGATATAAAAAAACCGACGATTAGGTCGGTTTTTTTCATCATCACATAGTACAAAGTACTATTTACTGCTGCTCTTCGTGCTCGCTATCATCCAACTCATCATTATCACGCACATAAAAACGTGAGAAGAATAAGCCAACTTCAAACAATAAACACATAGGTACAGCCAACAAGGTCTGAGAAACAATATCAGGCGGTGTTAACAGCATACCAACAACAAACGCACCGACGATAATATAAGGACGTTTACTACGTAGAGATTCCGGATCAGTCGCACCAGTCCAACACAACAGAATAATAGCAACAGGAATTTCAAAAGCGATGCCAAACGCCATAAATAGCGCGAGGACGAAATCGAGATAGTTCGAAATATCTGTTGCCACCTCTACCCCTTGAGGGGCGACACTGGTGAAGAACTTAAAGACCAATGGAAACACAACGTAATAAGCAAATGCGACACCGGCGTAAAACAGCAATGAGCTGGAAAACAACAATGGCATAATCAGCTTGCGTTCATGTTTGTATAAACCTGGAGCAATAAAACCCCAGACTTGATACAAAATCATTGGCACAGCAATAAACACTGAGGTTACTAAGGTCAGTTTTATCGGTGTAAAGAACGGTGAAGCAACGTCTGTAGCGATCATAGTTGCACCGGCAGGCATTCGCTCTACTAATGGTGCAGCTAAGAAGGCATAGATATCATTGGAAAACCATACTAAACATAGAAAAACCACCAGTACACTTATGATAGAACGCAAAAGTCGCGTACGTAGTTCAAGTAAATGACTAAATAGCGGCTGCGTATCTTCGACTTTTGACATAGTGATGTAATTTATTCCTGCTTTTGTGAAGTCGTTGCTGAGGTTTGCTCGTCTTTATCAGCATAGGGGCGCTGAACATCTGAAGCCGCTTTTTTAAGCTCATCAACAGAGTCTTGCAATTCAGGCGCTAAGTCCTTCATTCCCATTTGTTCGGCTTTTTTTAAATTGGCTTGCAGTTCCTGAATTTTCAGTTCCTGAGACAATTCATCTTTCACCGAGTTTGCCATATTACGAGCAGCACCTATCCACTGCGATACCGTACGAATCGCAACGGGTAGACGTTCTGGCCCCAGTACTACTAATCCCACCACGGAGATCAGTACTAACTCCCAGAACCCGATATCAAACACGTCTTAAACCTGCTCTTTGTCTTTTTGATTAGTTGTCGTCTGATCCGCTGGCTTTTGTTCGTCAGCAATTTTCTTTTGTTCAAAGTCAGCATCGTTGTCTGACTCTTTTTTCGCAGCAGGTGCTGCTGCAGCTGCTTCATCATCGCTGATTGCTTTTTTGAAACCTTTAACTGCAGAACCTAGGTCGCCGCCTAGAGTACGAAGTTTTTTTGTTCCGAACAAAAGAACAATGATCAGTGCAATGATTAACAATTGCCAAATACTGATACCACCCATGCTTGTTTTACCTCAGCTTTATGTGGTTAATAACGAAAGTGCGTTTATTAACGCAACTATAAGTATAGGCGAAAGCCCAACCGATTATTTTCGGCAGGTACGCCATCCTAGCAACCAAAATAGGGTTCCTACACCAACAGAAACTGCAGGGTACGTTGCTACTTGATCACCAAAAAGTATTGCAGCACACACCATAAAGGTGGCACCGATACCAAAGTAGAACCTTGCCTGGTTATGAGTACGTCGATTTTCCATGAAGTTATCATAGAGTTTATCAATACGTTGATTCATTACCTTGCCTTGGCGCAAACTGTCGTAAAGTAATTCAGGCAATTCAGGCAATTTTTCAGCCCAAAAAGGTGCTTTACTTTTTATTGCATCAAGAATGCCTTGCGGACCTACCTGATGTGACATCCAGCTTTCCAAGAACGGCTTGGCTGTTGCCCACAAATCAAGTTGTGGATACAACTGGCGTCCTAAGCCTTCAACATACAACAAGGTCTTTTGTAACAAGACCAGCTGCGGTTGCACTTCCATATTAAAACGGCGAGCAGTATTAAATAAATTTAACAACACATGGCCGAATGATATTTCACACAGTGGCTTTTCAAAAATAGGTTCACACACTGTACGAATAGCAAATTCAAACTCATCCACATTGGTATCATGAGGAACCCAGCCAGAATCAACGTGTAATTCTGCAACCTTACGATAATCACGATTAAAGAAAGCCAATAAGTTTTCCGCTAAGTATCGTTTATCTTCTCGGTTAAGTGTCCCTACAATGCCGCAATCTAGCGCAATCCATTGTGGATTTTCCGGATGCTCATAGGAGACAAAAATATTTCCTGGGTGCATATCGGCATGGAAAAAGCTGTCACGAAATACCTGAGTAAAAAAGATATTAACTGCATTTTCCGATAATAGTTTTAAATTCGTACCATTGGCTTTCAAGCCTTCAATATTAGAAACTTGAATACCATAGATACGTTCCATTACAAGAAGATTAATACTGCTATAATCAGTATAAACTTCTGGTACATATAAGGTTTCATCACCATCAAAGTTACGACGAAGTTGAATACTATTCGCCGCTTCGCGCATTAAATCGAGCTCATCAAGCAAGGTTTTTTCGTATTCGCGAACCACTTCAACAGGACGTAAGCGGCGCGCTTCTGGCTGGAGACGAGAAACTATCTCGGCCATCCTGTACATCAGCTTAATGTCAGCTTCAATAATCGGCTTAATATCAGGACGAATAACTTTAAAAACAATCTCTTTGCCGTTTTCTTTTAAGGTTGCAGTATGCACTTGAGCAATCGATGCTGACGCTAATGCAACTTCATCAAAATCGTCAAACCACTGCTCTAACGGCCCGCCTAATGATTCCTCAATAGTACGTTTAGCTAATTTGCCATCAAAAGGTTCAACTTGGTCTTGTAATAATGCCAGCTGATCTGCAATGTGCGGCGGAAAAAGATCGCGACGCGTTGACATCATTTGACCAAACTTGATCCATACCGGACCGAGTTCTTGCAATGCTAAACGTAAACGCTCACCCAATGGCACATCGGGGTATTCATTTTTGATCCAAAATAGCGATTTACGTAATTTTTTAGGAAGTTCGGTACGTGGATCAACCGGAATAAAGTCATCCAATCCATAGCGCAGTTGTACTTGAATAATACGGTACAACCGTTTTATTTCTGAGTAGCTCATCATTGCCAATTTATCGCTCAAGTAACTGGTTCAAACGGGCCTCAAAACGCGCAACATCCGATTTCAAGTCATCCACTTGATCGTAAAAATGCACCATTTCTAAAGGCTGTGGTAATAGTTGCCATTCTTCAGTGATCACTTCCGCTAAATCGCGTTGGCGATTCTTTACCCCTTGGCGAATAAATCGACTCCCCGACTTTACACTACTGACTAAAGTATGAGCAACTACATCACCCGTATATTGCGATAATTTTTCTTCGACATCGGGCTTCAAACCACTTAGCAAAGTGGAAAAATGCTGAGCCAATTGTAGATCGCCATCGAGTGCTAACTTATCGGCTTTAATTAGCTGCGTTAAGTTAGCTTGTTGTCGTAGCTCGGGTAACACCGTAAGGTTTAAAGCTAATTGGCAATCCACCTCGCCTTCAAATCCAGCAAGCACATCAATTTGATGACTGAAAACAAAGTACAAGGTTTTGTTAAATTCATTTAGCGTAACGCTAATGACTTTACCGCGTAAACGAGTAAGACGACGCTGACTATCAGCATCGTCTTTGAGTAATTGATTCAGTGATGTTTCAACCGCACCGGTAACAAAAGCATCTAACGGCATAGAGTCATCCTCAGAACTTATAACCACGGTGCAAGGCAACAATACCGCCCGTTAAGTTGTAATAACTGGTTTGATCAAATCCAGCTTCATCCATCATCCCTTTCAAGGTTTCTTGATCAGGATGCATGCGGATAGATTCAGCAAGGTAACGATAGCTTTCTGCATCATTGGCAATAATTTCACCCATTTTTGGTAATAGGTGGAATGAGTACGCATCGTAAACTTTTGATAATGGTTCTAGTAACGGCTTTGAGAACTCTAATACTAATAAACGACCGCCTGGTTTTAACACGCGATACATTGAACGCAGCGCTTTGTCTTTGTCGGTGACGTTACGTAAACAAAAGCTGATGGTGATGCAATCAAAGTAATCGTCAGGAAACGGCAGCTCTTCAGCATTAGCTTGAACATATCCCACGTTACCGACAATGCCACTGTCTCGCAGTTTACTGCGGCCAACGTTCAACATCGAGTTGTTGATATCAGCCAAAATAACCTGACCTGTTTCACCCACGATACGTGAAAATTTCGCCGTTAAATCACCGGTGCCGCCGCCTAAATCCAGTACACGTTGACCTTTGCGTACACCACTGCAGTCAATCGTGAAGCGCTTCCAAACGCGGTGAATACCCATCGACATCAAATCGTTCATGATGTCGTACTTTGCTGCAACCGAGTGAAAAACCTCAGCAACCATGGTTGCTTTCTCTTCTTTGGCGACGGTACGGAAGCCAAAGTGAGTCGTATCTTGTGTGGTGTCCGTCATGTTCAATCCGTTTATAGATACTGATGACGCTTGGCATCTACTTACGCAGCGTCATCAGTATTAAATGCATTTATTCAACTGGGCTTAGTGTACTTGATGGTTGCTCTTTGCTCAAAGCGCTTTACCTACCATTATGATAAATCCCCTTCAGATGGCACGGTAATATGAGAAAAGCCTCGGTATTCAGTTAGGTTAGATTGTGACTTTTCCACCAGCTGAGCACTAATATCACGTTTCACTTCAACCCCTAGTTGTTTGAAACTTTCTGCTTGGCGGATCACGTTGCCACGACCTGTTGCCAGTTTATTCATCGCCCCTTGATAACTTTGATTCGCTTTTTCTAACGATTGTCCCATCGCTTCCATATCCGTAACAAACAAGCGTAATTTGTCGTAAAGCTTGCCTGCACGATCAGCAATTTCTTTGGCATTTTGATTTTGTCGCTCATTACGCCACAAGTTATTAATAGTACGCAATGCCACCAGCAAGGTCGTTGGACTCACCAGCATGATATTTAAATCCATCGCATCCCGGATTAATGCCGGATCGGCTTCAATCGCAGCTTGGAACGCAGGTTCAACAGGAATAAACATCAAGACATAATCCAGACTTTGGATGCCATGAAGCTGATGGTAATCCTTACGGCTTAACCCACGCATATGGGCGCGCATCGAGGCAACATGTTCACTCATGGCGAGTTCACGCTCAGCGATAGTGTCTGCATTAAAGAAGCGCTCATACGCCACCAATGACATCTTGGCATCCACCACCACATCTTTTTGTTGGGGTAAATGCACCACAACATCGGGCTGATAACGCTTACCGTCTTCGTTTTCCAAACTGACTTGAGTTTGATATTCATGCCCTTCACGCAACCCTGAGTCAGACAATACTCGCGCCAGCACAACTTCGCCCCAGTTACCTTGGGCTTTGTTATCGCCTTTAAGGGCTTGGGTTAAGTTAATTGCCTCTTTCGCCATCTGCTCATTGAGCTGTTTAAGGCTATTGATTTGATGCACTAAAGTATGGCGCTCACGAGACTCTTGCGTGAAATTGTCATTAACCTGCTTTTTGAAACCTTCAAGTTGCTCTTTGAGTGGACTCAACAAGTTTTCTAAACTCATTTTATTCTGTTCATCCACCGTTCGAGTCTTCTGCTCAAATAAGCGATTAGCTAAACTTTCAAATTGAATACGCAAGCGTTCTTCAGCATTTTCTAATAGCTTAATTTTTTCATCTGCCGCTTTTTGTTCTTCAAAATGGCGGGCATCTTGCTCACGCAGATCGGCTTCAAGCCCCGCGCTGGCTAAGCGAGAATTATCAAGCTGCTCAGATAAATACTGCTTTTCATTTTGCAGCGCGTCAAAGTGACGCATTTTTTCTAATGCCGCAGCTAAGCGACCGTGCATTTGACGAATTTCATGGGTTAATCTGTCACGATCGTCATCTAACTCTTCCAGCTCTTGGTTTCTTTCTGCTAGCTGACTTTGTAATTGCTGCTCACGACTTAATGCTAAACGCGCATCTGATTCTGCTTGTTGCTCAACAAGCTGAAGCATTTGTTCGTATCGACCTTTATACCAGAATGCCGTGATCACACTGGCAACGGTGGCACCTAACAATGTTGCTAATGCGGTAATAACGCCACCACTTAACCATTCTGCCATAGTAAATTCTCTATCTTCCTGACAAATTATTCTCGCTTTTAAGGCTAAGAGGATACTGGATAAATGTCCAGCTAACGAAGAACAACTTAAACAATAAATAATGGATATAAGCGTTTTTGTTTGCACTCGATCACAGGCTATATCATCACTCGCTATTCACCTTTATAACCTTCTCCTACACTGCGTTACCGTTTTTCATTTTTTAACAGGGATAGTCATGAACGAACGCCTCGCTTTAGGGTATGGCATTGCCGCTGTGTTACTTTGGTCTACTGTCGCCACTGCTTTTAAAATTACCTTAGCTTATTTTTCTCCCGTTCAAATGATGGTGATTGCTAGTAGCGTGTCTGCTCTCGCCCTTATTGTTATAGCTGGCTATAAAAAAACACTCCACCAGCTTAAGTCGACTTTTCTTCAACGTCCGCTTTACTACTTATTACTCGGACTTATCAATCCTTTCGCTTATTACTTAGTGTTATTTAAAGCCTACGAATTATTACCTGCTTCACAGGCTCAACCCATCAACTACAGTTGGGCAATCACTCTGACTTTAATGGCTGCACTTTTCTTAGGACAAAAAATTCAGCGTAAAGATTGGATAGCTTGCGTGCTGGGATATGGCGGTGTGGTGGTAATTGCGACTCAAGGTAATATTTCAGCCTTGAATTTCACCAGTCCGTTAGGCGTTGCGTTAGCGCTATTTTCGACACTGTTATGGGCAGGCTATTGGATTTTAAATACTAAAAATAAAGCCGATCCAATCCTCGGCTTATTACTGGGCTTTTTAGTCTCGCTGCCATTTTCTATCGGCTTGAGTCTGTATCTTGGCGGTTGGCAAAGTGTACCTTGGCAAGGATGGGCAGCAGTCACGTATGTTGGTTTATTTGAAATGGGGATCACCTTTGTTTTATGGCTCAATGCGCTACGGTTAACCCGTAATACCGCTAAGATCAGTAACCTGATTTTTATCTCACCTTTTATCTCTTTATTATTGCTCGCCACAATTATTGGTGAAACGATTCATCCCTCAACATTGATCGGCTTAATATTAATTATTGCAGGACTCGTAATCCAACAATGGCGAAATAAAAAAGTCCCGATTGTTGAATAGCTAAATTTAACCAAAAAAAAGCCTGTCGATTTGACAGGCTGTACGGATAAGGCTGTCACCACCTTACCTTTAAACTCATAATATTTATTAATTCTGTACCGTTAACTGTGGGTGCCAACGACGCCCGATTTTAGACACTAAAATCAATAATCCTGGGATCAGTAACCACATTTGTAACGTCATTAGCACGGGGGATGAGAAATCTAATCGTTGGGTTAGGCTCACCATGACACCAGCACCACTCATTTGGAATAGCCCCAATAATGCTGCTGCAGTTCCAGCACGATCGCCAAATGGTGCTAATGCTTTTCCGGCTGCAGAGCCTAATACAAAAGCAAAACCAAAGGAACAAATGAAGATTGGCACCATAAAAGCCCATGCTTGCTGTAATGGGCTTAATAGCAGCATCAGAGCGCCAGCCATCATTAAGATAATCAAACCAGTACGTAACGTTCGGCGAGTACCAAAGCGATCCATAAATCTGGGTGCAACCATACAGGCTGTAATATTGAGCACAGCATTAATACCAAACCAGATCGTAAACTGGTTCATGTCTTGACCAAGGTGGTTCATCAACCACACTGGTGCTGAAGTTACATAGGCTAAAATCACCGCCATCGCTAACATGCAAAGTGTAGCGTGAAATAAAAATGTTGGTTCGCGTAATACCGACCAGTAACGACTAAGACTAATAGTAGAGCCTTTCACATTAGTACTGACAGGGCGTGTTTCTTTAAATAACACCATCACAAAAAGACCTGCAACTAACGCAAATCCTGCCATGAAACTAAAGTTTGAACGCCAGCCAAAATGATGAGTAAGCCAAGTGCCTAAAAGAGGAGCAAGCGCAGGAATAAAACAAATCGCACCATTTAAATAGCTGATCATACGACCGCTTTTTTCAGCGCCAAAACTATCACGAACCGCAGCAAAAGCAGCAACAGAGGTTGCGCAAGCACCAAAGCCTTGTAGCAAGCGTGCCAACAAAAGTAAATCTAAACTATGTGCAACATAAGCCATCACAGCACTAAACCCGTAAATGACAATACCACCAAGAGCAATCGGACGACGACCAATACGATCAGCTAATGGGCCAGCTATTAATTGTCCGAGACCAAGGCTAAACATGAACCATGTCACCGTATCTTGAACACGGGTAGGATCAACTTGAAAAGCATTTGCCATAACAGGCAATGCAGGAAGATAAATGTCTATAGCCAACGGGCTAAATAACACCAAGGTCACCATTAAGGCGACAAGCCGAGTATCGGTAGAAGTAGAGGTTGTCATGTGGCGTTCCTAGAAAAAGATCGCGCAAGTCTACGGTGTTATGAGAGTGAATAAAAATGGTTTATTTTCAATACCGCTTTTCCAAATTGGAATCCACCAGCCAACGTATTAATCACTAAGATAAATAGAGTCATAAGGTGAATACCCTGTTATTTATCATAGAGACAATTGAAGCGAGCCGCTAAAAAAGCTAACGTAACAATATTAAACCTAAATCGCTAATACCACAGTGAGCAGGGTGAATTAGATCTAACCGCCTTCTAAAGGTGGTTTCTTGACAAGGAACAGACATGCAAACAGTTATCGCACAACGTATTGAGCAAATCCGTCAATGGCTTGAAACACAGCAGCTCGATGCCTTACTGATCCCTCATGAAGATGAATATCTTGGTGAGTACATTCCCGATCATAATGAGCGCCTTCATTGGCTAACTGGATTTACTGGCTCAGCAGGTGCTGCCGTGATCACTCGTGATCGTGCTGCAATGTTTGTTGATGGTCGTTATGTTGTGCAAGTGCGCAAGCAAGTACCGGGTGATGTGTTTGAATATTGTCATTTGATCGAGCAACCACCGGTGCACTGGGTATTAGAAAATCTAGCAGCAGGTAGCAAAGTCGCTATTGATAACCGCCTACACAGTGCAGCATGGCTGAAAAATGCCACGACAACCCTTGATGGTGAACTAGAGCTAGTATCAGTTAACGAAAACCCAATTGATGAACTATGGCTTGATCGCCCAGCACCAAAACTGTCGGATGCGGAGTTAATGGGTCTAGAGTATGTCGGTCAATCAAGTGAAGAAAAACGTGAACAAATTGCCGCACTACTAAAAAAACAAAAAGCTGATGCTGCCTTTTTAAGTCAGCTTGATAGCATTGCTTGGCTACTCAATGTTCGTGGTGATGACGTTCACTGTCTACCCGTTCTGCTGTCAGCTGCTGTGATCCACAGCGATGCATCAGTTGATTTCTACATCGATCATCACCGCCTACCAGAAGGTTTTGCAACGCACGTAGGTAACGGCGTCAATATCCGCGAGCCAGAGCAACTCGCCGCGGGTTTAGCCGCACTTTCAAGTAAACGTGTACAGTTTGATTCAGCGAACAGTAATGCATGGGCAGCTCAGCAACTGACTGATGCTGGCGCACTGCTTATTGAAGCAGCTAATCCAACACTGCTACCAAAAGCCGCTAAAAATACGACTGAAATAAATGGCATGAAAGCGTGTCATATTCGTGATGGTGTCGCGATTTCTAAATTTCTTGCGTGGGTAGATAATCAAGTTGCAAGTGGCAATCTATTAGATGAAGCAGTGCTTTCCGATCAACTTTGGCAATTCCGTCAGCAAGATCCAAGCTGTCGTGACGTGAGCTTCGATACGATTTCCGCCTCTGCGGGTAATGCAGCAATGTGTCACTATAACCACATTGACCAACCACAGCCAGGCAAGCTGCAAATGGATACGGTTTACTTAGTCGATTCAGGCGGTCAATACCCTGACGGTACGACCGATATCACCCGTACTATCGCTATCGGTAATCCTGGTGATGAAGTAAAACAAGCCTTCACACTGGTACTAAAAGGTCATATTTCATTGGCTTCGGCACGTTTCCCGAAAGGTACAACAGGCTCACAACTTGACGCACTCGCGCGTCAGCATCTATGGGCACATGGCTTTGATTATGATCATGGTACAGGTCACGGAGTGGGCCACTTCTTAAGTGTTCATGAAGGTCCACAACGCATTTCTAAAGTGGCTAACCCAACCGCGCTACTGTCAGGTATGGTGTTATCTAACGAGCCAGGTTATTACCGTGCAGACGCATTTGGTATTCGTATCGAAAACCTTGAACTGGTCGTCGATATTGAAACTCAAGGTGACATGAACGTCATGGGTTTTGAATCGTTAACCCGTGCGCCAATCGATAAGCGTTTAATCGATCCTGCACTATTAACTGACGTAGAGCTTGCATGGCTTAACAACTATCACCAAATCGTGTTTAACGTGATCAGCCCATCGCTGACAGGTAGTGATCTTGAGTGGCTAACACAAGCGACATCACCACTAAGCCGCTAACGCTTAGATAAGAAAAAGAAAAGCCAGTACGCATCACGTACTGGCTTTTTATTATCCAGAATAGGCGGGATGCCAATCTTTCCACACCACTTCAAACCCCTGTTGCTTGACCGCTGTAGCGACATCTGCAACCGAACGTTCATCACTGATTGCAAACTGTTCTAGCTCTGGCGTGTCATCAGCGTATCCGCCCGGTTGGGTTTTAGAGCCCGCCGACATACTAGTGATCCCCAAAGGCAATACATTATCGCGAAAATGCGGTGATTCTCGCGTCGATAACGACAGCTCGACTTCAGGATTAAACAACCGATAAGCACAAATCAATTGCACCAGTTGGCGATCCGTCATCACCGATTTAGGCTCTAATCCACCAGTACAGGGTCTTAAACGTGGGAATGAAATCGAATAGCGGCTTTGCCAATACGTCCGCTCAAGATAGGCCAAATGACTAGCAACAAAAAAACAATCCGTGCGCCATTCTTCCATGCCAATCAAAGCACCGATCCCAATCTTGTCTATTCCGGCTTTTGCTAACCGATCTGGTGTCGCTAAGCGGTATTCAAAATTGGTTTTATTGCCTCGCAAATGATGCTTCGCATAGGTTGGCGCATTATAAGTTTCTTGATACACCATCACCGCATCTAAACCAAGTTGTCGCAGCTCTTGATACTCATCTTGCTCTAGTGGCTGTACTTCCATTGCCAAATAACTGAAGTGCTGTTTGATTTGAGGGATCGCATCACGAAAGTAATTCATACCAACTTTGGTTTGATGCTCGCCAGTGACCAGTAACACACTATCAAAATTTAGCGCTTTTATTGCCTCACACTCTCGCTCTATTTCTTGTTCACCCAAGGTACGGCGCTTAATGCGATTTTCCATCGAAAAACCACAATAGGTACACGCATTGGCACACAGATTCGAAAGGTATAACGGCACATAAAAACTCATGGTATGACCAAACCGCTGACGTGTTAGCATCGCAGAGAGTTGTGCCATTTGCTCTAAGTAAGGTTCAGCCGCAGGGGAAATTAAGGCTTTGAAATCCTCTAGATCCAGCGTTGATTTTCCTAAAGCACGCTCAACATCGGTAGCCGTTTTAGCATAAATCGACAAACGGATATCATCCCAATCCATTTGTTGCCAAACATCCACAAAGCTCATGTTGGCTCCTTAATCGTTAAGAAATGCCGTTAATGGACTTGATGCAATTGCATGGTTCACCTTACCTGCAAGACCCGCTTCATAGGCCATACGACCACTTTCCACGGCCAATTTAAATGCACGCCCCATTGCAATCGGATCACTTGCCGCTGCGATGGCAGTATTGACCAATACCGCATCAGCCCCCATTTCCATCGCTTCTGCGGCATGAGAAGGTGCCCCAATGCCCGCATCCACCACCACAGGTACTTGCGCCTGATCGATAATAATGCGAAGAAAATCGCGAGAAGCGACCCCTTTATTCGAGCCAATCGGCGCACCTAATGGCATCACGGCAGCGCAACCCACATCTTCTAATCGCTTACAAAGCACAGGATCGGCATGACAGTAAGGCAGTACGACAAACCCTTCTTTTACCAATTGCTCAGCCGCTTTTAGCGTTTCAATCGGATCAGGCATGAGGTATTTTGGATCAGGGTGAATTTCTAATTTTAGCCAATTCGTCCCCAATGCTTCTCGGGCTAACTGCGCGGCAAAGATCGCTTCTTTGGCATTTTTCGCCCCTGACGTATTAGGCAGTAAGTTCACTCCTGCTTGGATCAATGGTGCTAAGATATCGTCATCACGCTCAGCGATATTGACTCGCTTTAGTGCCATAGTCACGAGCTCAGATCCTGCTGCTAAAATCGATTCTGCCATAACATCACGATTGGCGTATTTACCTGTTCCGGTAAACAGTCTCGATGTGAATGTTTTATCTGCAATAGTCAACATATTAACCTCCAGCTATCGCTTGAAATAACGCGATCTGATCGCCATCAGCAATGACGGTTGTCGACCACTCACTGGCTCCAACAATGCGCTGATTTATCGCGACCGCAGTACCTTGTATGGGTAAATCTAACTGCTTAACAAATTGATGAACGGTTTGCTCAGCCTCGCAAGACATAGATTCATCGTTCAACCAGATAGTTATCATGGTAGCCATTTACACAACCTCTCTTTGATCTTGCTGACCACACACAGGGCAACCAGAATCAGCATCGATTGATACCTGCTGCCATTTTCCTGTTAAGCCATTAAATTGCTGCAGCAAACCAAACCCAACTTCAGCAACACCTGCGATAGCTTTGATCGCATTAAGCGCTTGTAACGTTCCAATAGTGCCAACAACAGGCCCCATCACGCCGTTACTACGACAATTTTTATCTTGTGGTGACGCTTCAGTACTAAATGGAAACACACATTGATAACACGGTGAGGCCTGCCTGAAATCAAACGCCAGTAACTGTCCTTGCCAACCTATCGACGCACCGGCAATCAGTGGTGTTTGATGCTGATAACAAGCTTGATTGACCGCATAACGGGTAGCCCAGTTGTCACTGCAATCAAGTACAATATCGGCCTGTTGTACTTCCATTACGAGTTGAAAACCTGCAAGCTTAGCTTTTACTGCACGCGTTCGTACCAATGGGTTCAATGCTAAAAGCTGATCACAGGCTGCTTGCGCTTTATTGAGTGACACATCGGTTTCTCGATAAATCACCTGACGCTGCAAGTTCGAACTCTCAACCTCATCATCATCAGCAATCACCAGTAACCCAACACCCGCAGCCGCTAAATACATCGCTGCCGCTGAGCCTAAACCTCCCGCACCGACGATCAATACCTTGGCATTGTTAAGTGCAAGTTGCCCCTGCTCTCCCATCTCTTCCAGCATGATTTGTCGGTTATATCGAATAAAAGCAGTATCAGAGAGTCTGTCAGTTGTCATCCTTAACCTCCCGCTCAGATAAGCATTGATTGAGTTGTTCGACGGCAATCGCAGGCTCACTTGACTGGGTGATCGCGCGTACCACCGCAACACTACTTACCCCTGTTTTCCAAACGACGGGCACACGAGATAAATCAATCCCCCCAATTGCCACTGTTGGAAACGTATTGCCAATCAATTGTTGATACAGCTTTAAGCGGTGAACGCCTTGCGGTAATGACGGCATTTGCTTGGTTGTGGTTGGGTAAATATGACCAAGGGCGATATAACTGGGATTAAATGCCATCGCACGTAATATCTCGTAATACCCATGGGTTGAGATCCCTAAGCGAAGATTCGCTTGTTGAATGGCATTGAGATCAGCGACCGCTAAATCTTCTTGTCCCAAATGCACCCCAAAAGCACCATGCTCAATAGCCAGTTGCCAATAGTCATTAATAAAGACCTGCGCATTTGCCTGCAGACCTAACGCAATAGCATGAGCAACATCTTGGTTCAAACCTTGTGCATTCGGATCTTTGATCCGCAGCTGAGTGGTTTTCACATCCAATTCAAGTAACTGCTTAACCCATTGGACGGAATCCACTACCGGATATAACTTCAGTTTATCACTATCAACAGCAGCAAAAGCTTCAACTGGCTGACATTCGAATTGCCAACCAATATCTGACAGCTTTGAAAAATTAGCACAAACGATGTCAGGGAAAGCCTCACGCTCAGTTGGCCAAATGCCCATCTGCGTTGACTGGGCATACGCCCTTGCCAGCACTAGAGCATCTTCTAAGGGGTAATCAAGCGCGAGTGCCACCAATAACATCGCTCTCTGTTGAGTCGCATTACCAAGCTCAACACTGAAACAACCACGAACGTCACCATCATGATGCCAAAGATCAAGATAACCACCCTTGACAGGTAAACCACATACCACAACGTTAGATCGTTTCAGTATTTGCGCTTTGATCAGCGAAAGATCTACCTCAGAAGATACCCATTGATCTTGAAATACATAATCAATTAGCTGAGTGGAGCAGGCTTGTTCAAAGCCCACTCGTTTAACGCAAGAGGGCGTCGATACCTCTATCCACTCTTGGCTTGATGGTATTAACGTGACTTGCTCACCTAACTGATACTCTGTCGCAGAGGCTAATAATGGCTCAATATGCATCACCAGAGACGATAAGACCTTTGGTAAGCTTAAGGTGCTCATTAGCTTTCCTCTTTAGCTAGGTGATATAACTCACTACCTTTAGATCGAAACTCTTGTGCTTTTTGCTGCATGCCTTCAAGTGGATCATCTAATAGCTTGATCGTGATTTCTGAGTCTTCTAACCCCTTAGCGTAATCTCGTACTTCTTGAGAGATCTTCATTGAACAGAATTTAGGGCCACACATTGAACAGAAATGGGCAACTTTACCTGACTCTTGAGGGAGCGTTTCATCGTGATAGGCACGCGCCGTTTCAGGGTCAAGACCGAGATTAAATTGATCTTCCCAACGGAATTCAAAACGCGCTTTAGATAAGGCATTATCGCGCACTTGTGCACCAGGGTGGCCTTTTGCTAAATCAGCAGCATGAGCACAGAGTTTATAAGTGATAAGACCGACTTTTACATCGTCTTTATTAGGCAAGCCTAAGTGTTCTTTGGGTGTCACATAACAAAGCATTGCACAGCCATACCAACCAATCATCGCCGCACCAATACCCGATGTAATATGATCATAACCCGGTGCGATGTCTGTCGTCAGTGGACCTAAGGTATAGAATGGCGCTTCATGACAATGCTCTAGCTGCTCTTCCATGTTTTCTTTAATCATGTGCATGGGTACGTGACCGGGGCCTTCAATCATGACCTGCACATCGTATTCCCATGCAATTTTAGTTAACTCACCTAATGTGCGCAGTTCACTAAACTGGGCTTCATCATTTGCATCGGCTACAGAGCCTGGACGCAAACCATCGCCCAGTGATAGTGAAATATCGTATTGCGCACAGATCTCACAAATCTCACGGAAGTGCTGATAGAGGAAGCTTTCTTTATGGTGTGCCAAACACCACTTCGCCATGATAGAGCCGCCACGCGATACAATACCTGTCACACGTTTCGCCGTCATAGGTACATAACGAAGAAGTACGCCAGCATGGATAGTGAAGTAATCCACACCTTGCTCAGCTTGCTCTAGTAATGTGTCACGAAACACTTCCCAGTTAAGGTTCTCAGCCACACCATTCACTTTTTCAAGCGCTTGGTACATAGGTACAGTACCAATCGGGACTGGGCTATTACGAATGATCCACTCACGCGTTTCGTGAATATTTCGACCAGTTGATAAATCCATTACCGTATCGCCACCCCAACGGGTCGACCAGACAAGTTTTTCAACTTCTTCTTCAATCGATGAACTCACCGCTGAGTTACCAATATTGGCATTCACTTTAACAAGGAAATTACGGCCAATGATCATTGGCTCAGTTTCAGGATGGTTAATGTTGGCAGGAATAATTGCTCGGCCTTCAGCCACTTCTTTACGCACAAACTCAGGCGTAATTTCTTTTGGTAAATTAGCACCAAAGCTCACACCTGGATGTTGTTGGTTTAATACTTCATCACGGTATTTCGCACGACCCATATTTTCACGGATCGCGATATATTCCATCTCAGGCGTAATAATACCTTGGCGCGCATAATGTAATTGCGTCACACAACGCCCAGCTTTTGCACAACGAATACGCGCACGTTCCGCAAAACGTAAATCATCAAGCGTCTTATCATCTAAACGTTCATTGGCATACTCAGAGCTTAACCCTTCTAGTAATTCAGTATCGTCACGCTCTGCGATCCATTGCTCACGCACTAACGGCAAGCCATTATAGATATCGATGTTTTTTTCAGGATCAGTGTAAAAACCAGAAGTGTCGTAAACTCGAATAGGCTCGTTAGGCTCAAAGATAGGATTATCTTTACCGCCACCAACCAAGCTATCAGCTAAAGTGATTTCACGCATAGGAACAAGCACATCAGGACGGCTACCTTGAACATACACTTTCTGTGAGTTCGGGTATGGTTGTGCTGTTAATGATTCAATAAATTGTTTCGCTTCCAGTCTCGCTTGCTTGCGATTCGACATAGCAGTTTCCTTGATTTTTCAATGTAGGGGAAAATGCTTGGCGGATGGGCGTAAACAAGAGGTGTGTACCTAAGTACAGCTATGCAGATGCATACAGTGATCCCTTAAGATATGTAGCAGAAAACATTCTCTCGTTCCCTTCGCAGGTATTAGCCTGATCAGGTTCAACGGATCCCGCAATGCGGTCTCAGCCATATGGCACTCCGACAAGTAGCAATGAGTATAAAGAAGCCGTTATAGTGCAACAACCTTTATACTGAGAAAAATAATAAAAAGTGACAAACAACAAAAAGCCGTGCATCAACACGGCTTATTATTACATTGCATATTTTAATCGTTGTTACTGTGAAATTAATACATCACAACCTAGGTGATTAGCCAAAGAATCACTTAAATCACCAAACAAGTGAAAAGTCGATTTATGGTAACCTGTGATCACTAGGCTAGCATTCAGTTCTTTTGCTAAAGCCTCTATATGCTTTGAAACATCGCCATCTGCAGTATGTATCGCTTTAACTTTATGAGAAGAAGCTGTAATTAAATCAGATAACTCTTTCATGCGTTTTTTTGCAATCGCATCATGCTCTTCTTGTAGCTCAACTTCCACATCAATAAAACTTACGTTTCCGATCCCTGGCTCAACATAAGCAACATGTAAATCAGCGTGATTTTGCTCAGCGATAACGCCAGCTTTCACCATCAATTTATGCGCATTTTTATCTTCAGGATTAACCGCTAATAACACTGTTTGGTAAAGCGACATACCTAGCCTCCTTGAGCTAAGGCTCATAGTAAATTCATTATTTATGATTATGATGCTATAAATATAGCTATACAACTAAGTATTACGCTGACTATTTAATATTAACTTAAATCAATGATTGCATTTTTGGAGAGTTCTCACTCTTCTCGCTAGCGATTATCATGAGCGCTTTCTATCATTACCTAAAAATATAAACGAGATCCCAATGAGCCAATATTTATTACTAGGATTCATCGCGCTTGGTGGTGCATTCGGCGCCTGCTCAAGATACCTCATTTCTGAGCTATGCGTAATGCTATTTGGCCGTGGCTTCCCATACGGTACTTTAACCGTAAACGTGCTGGGCTCCTTGATCATGGGGCTATTGATGTCAGCACTTAATCAAGGAATGATTGAAGCTGCACCATGGCGACCTATTATCGGCTTAGGCTTCCTAGGCGCACTAACAACATTCTCCACGTTCTCAATGGACAATGTTGTCTTGATGCAACAAGGTGAATTTTTCAAAGCAGGTTTAAACATTTTACTTAACGTTATTGTCAGCATTGCTGCTTGTTATGTTGGCTACCAGCTTATGATGAAAAGTTAATAGATAACCGATAAAAAAACCGCCTGCATGGCGGTTTTTTTATATCTAAATTAAACGAGTCATCACTTTATGCTAATGAAGAAGAACAAGTAATTCATTATTCTATTTAGATTAAAATTCTAAGTAACGCTATATGTTTATGGCACTTATCTTCAGACGAAAAAAAACCTGAATCTTTCGATTCAGGTTTCTTTAATAAAGTGGCGGAGCGGACGGGACTCGAACCCGCGACCCCCGGCGTGACAGGCCGGTATTCTAACCAACTGAACTACCGCTCCACACGGAGATAAAACTTTCGTTTTATCCGATACCTATCGTTCAGAACAAGTATCTTAAATTTGAAGCCTGGCGATGTCCTACTCTCACATGGGGAGACCCCACACTACCATCGGCGCTATTACGTTTCACTACTGAGTTCGGCATGGGATCAGGTGGGTCCATAACGCTATGGTCGCCAAGC
>NZ_PYNY01000018.1:0-87042 GCF_003026135.1 Photobacterium sp. GB-36
CTCGCTGCTTTGTAAGTTGCTGGGTGCCAATCGGTGCCTTAGTGGAGGCTTGAGCCGTATGCAGTGAAAGTTGCACGTACGGTTCTTAGAGGGACGGCACTTGGTAACAAGTGTCGTCTACTCGACAATGGGGTGCTATCGGAGCATGAAAAGCGATGTGATAACCAAGCGATTCTGTCGTATCGTAATTACCAAGCGACTTTGCCATTACACTCACTTTAAAGAGAATATCTAGTAAATACTAAGAAAAATACCAACGACCTCCCCCTCTAAGCTGACAATTACCTGACATAACACCACAAAAATAGCGACTTTTGTCATAACCCTGTAAAAAGTAAGTTATTCTCACTGCAAATGATTGCTTTTAATTTATTAACAATCTAACATCTTCTGCAATATTTATTCATATATTGAAAAAGGGTTTTACATGAAGAAGTTATGTTTAGCAGCAATGGTAGCTACAGTACTTGTTGGCTGTAACGCAGGTGACGAAGTTGTAGAACACGGCGGTATCGACATCAATAATTTATCTCAAACCCAAAAACAAGATTACGCAGAGTTAACTGCCGATGCATTAGCAGTCATCGCGCAAGCGGCTGATAATTGTTCAAATGGAATGGCTGTTGGCGAGACAAAACAATGTGACCTTAGCGCTAGCAATACAACGACAAACATTATTGTAGCAAAAGGCCAAATTGACGTTGAACAACAGGAAAATCAAACTGTTATTGTTCATACAACAAAAGCAATGGAGTTTACCTCTCCAAATGCAGTGACAAACGGTGAAGTCATTTCACTTAATTTCAGTGAAAACCTTGATAAAGATTACAACATGACCCTTAAAACGCTACCTGGCGGAAATAACGTTACCTTTAAGGGAATGCTCATTAATACCGCTGACAGCGATGCAAAATATTGGTCTACTGAATCAACAACTGGACTAGCTCTTAAATATGATGCCAATATCAAGCTTCCATCCCTTATCAGCGGTAATGCCGTAATTACTGGTAAAGATAACCAGACATTTAATTGGTCTGCTGATAGTAATGGCGATATTACCGCTCAATAGAGTTACGCCTAGCATTCATTAACCAGCACTATAATCTAGTGCTGTTTTTTTACATTTAACCAATTGTTTATTAAACAATAAATTTCTTCCAGCTACGATAGCAGAAATAAGCAGTAACCTTTACTTTTCTAGGTTCAGTTAACATCATTTAATATCTGAGCAGTTCTGTTAGACAAGTGTCATGAAAATTATTTGAAAACAACCATTACTGTCATCTCTTTGTCAAAACCAAGTCATTAACACTGCGAATGATTGCTTTCAATTTATTAACAACCTACCCTCTCTCACAGTATTTATACATATATTGATAAAAGGTCTTGTATGAAGAAGCTATGTTTAGCGGCAATAGTAACAACAACATTATTAGGTTGTAATGTTGGTGATGAAGTTGTAAATCACGGCGGGATTGATGTTGATAACTTGAGCCATGCTGATTTACAAAACTATGCAGACGTAACTGCAGATGCCTTAACTGTTGTAGCAAAAGCAGCAAAGGACTGTGCTGAGAATCTACCGGTTGGTAATTCTAATGAATGTTATATTCCTGAAATTCAGGGAAATATTGATATTGCTGTTACAAAAGGCCGTATCAAGGTAGAAAAACAAACTGACAGAGTTGTTATTCATACCATTGAAGCGATGCAGTTTACCACCCACAACGCGATTGCAAATGGCGAAATTATTTCATTATCTCTGGATAAAAACACTGATGATGATTACATCATGGCGATGAATAATAGTAATCAAATCACATTTAAAGGTATGTTGGTTAATACTGCGGACAACGATACTACATACTGGTCTACCGAATCTACATCGCCACTGACTTACCGATACAATATCAATGAAGTTCATCCTTATATCACAAATGGTAGCGCGATTATTTCAGGTAAAGGTAACCAGTACTTTACTTGGTCTGCTGATGCAGATGGCGACATTTCTGTTATTCGATAAATGAAAGATCGCCCAGCACGTCATTATACATTGGTCTATGCTGGACGATTAATAGAATCTTATTCATTACTATAATGAATCACGCTCTATTTTAAATTAGCTGCAACACTTGTTTAATTAACGTCACCCCTTCTGGGGTAAACGATAGAATAAACGCCGCGCAGTTAAGTATGATCATTGCCCATAATATGGCTTTAAATGGCTGTTTTTGAGATTTATGGCGCAATATCTTTTGTGCCCACAACGCACCAGGCCATCCCCCCACTAAGGCTAATATATGCAAGCTTGCTTCTTTGGTTCGCCATTTATCTAACTCAGCCGCACGTTTATCATGTGCATACACCGCAAAAGTCACAACGCTTAATACTAAATATCCAATCAGTACTTGATAAGGGGTATTAAAAAGCGCCACTGATATCGCAACAAAAGCCAAAAAGATAACACTAAACCACTGTGACTTTGAAAAAGGTGCGGTGTATTTATCTAAACCTGAATGTGCTTTGGTCAATGTCACTGTTGTTGCTGACATGCGCCCTTTTTTATCTTTACTTATACGAAATGTTACGGCCTCATTGATACGAGGACGACACTGTTTATCCGGCAAGGCAGAGACATGAAAAAAAACATCTTGCTCGCCGTTATCTGGTGCAATAAATCCAAAACCTTTTTGTTGATTCCAGCTAATAATCTTTCCCTGTTGGGCCATGTTTGTTCCTAGCTTAAAAAATGTCGTCTATCGCGACGATAGACGTTGTTTTAAATGTTGATGGGCTGAATCAGAGATATCGCTACCCCATGCTTGACGCGCTAACCTATCAGCCGCCACTAATGTTGAACCTGAACCAAAAAACGGATCGGCAATAACATCACCTTCAACACTACTTTGCTCTATTAATATCTCTAATAGTGGGACGGGCTTTTCTGTCGGATAACCACGATAAACACGCTTACATTCCAATACATCTGGAATCGATAAGTTATTCAGTTTTCGCTTACCTTTTTCGAAAAACAAAATAAATTCATAACGTGCTCGATAATGGTATCCCATCCCTATCGCGACTTTATCCCACACGATGGGTTTCCAAAACTTAAACCCCACCTGCTCTGCAATCGGTTTAATGTGAAACATTGTTTCTTGATCACAGAACAAATAGAAATGACTGTTTGGTTTTAAAACGCGATAGGCTTGCGTCAATAAACTTTCAAATCGTTCATTGGGGAAAATATCAAACCATTGGTTACTCGATCCTTTACTTTGTTTTAATCGCGTTGTTGTTCCCACTGAGCGGTGTTTTTCAAGCGACTCATAAGGTGGATCGGTGATCATCAAGTCAATACTTTGATCGGGCAAAGCTGTTAACCACTCAATCGCATCTTTTTGGAAAATTTGCATCAACAAACCTAATCTAATATGTGGGAGGAGAAACACGCAAAATAATGTCCGTCATAATACGTTAAATAACAAAAAACTCATAAAAATGTGATCTAGAATTAAATGTGTGCATATTCTTAAAGGTAATATCGTCTAATTCCAATATGGAATAATTAAATCACCAAGGATAAGGAACAGTGATGAGTAAACGCGCTTTGGTTGTCGAAGGTGGGGCAATGCGTGGCATTTTTGCCACTGGTGTATTAGATGCTTTTATTGAACGTAGTTACAACCCATTTGATTTTACTATCGGCGTATCAGCAGGCTCTGTAGTACTCATGGGATATCTGTGTGAAAGTTATCAACGTAACTATAAAGTTATTACCGAATACGCACGCAGTAAGGAGTTCATTAATTACAGACGTTTTGTTAAAGGTGGTAACTTAATTGATATTGATTGGTTATGGAACACCAGTATCAGTCATCTTCCTTTAGAGCTACACAAATATGAGAATCGTAATGTCCCACTTTACGCCACAACAACGGTGGTCGATACGGGTGAGCCTAACTACGTTGAAGTAACACGTAACAACTTAAATGAAGTGATGACTGCAACATGCGCCCTACCGATCATTTACCGTCAATTTCCACAAGTTGACGGTATTGAAATGAGCGATGGCGGTATTGCCGATCCTATCCCAGTGATCGAGGCTTACAATAAGGGCGCACGTGATATCACAGTTATTCTATCTCATGCTCAAGGTTTGTTTGCTAAAAATCGACAAGTGCCATGGTTAACACGTCGCTTATTCCGAACAAATCCCGTGTTTGGGCAAGAGTTTTTAACCAAAGAGTCTCGCTATAATAAGGCATTGTATTTTATTCATAATCCGCCAAAGGATTGCAAAATCACCGCCATTGCACCTGATAAAACGTTTATGATCAAAAGATTAACTAAAGATATCAGTAAATTAGATCAAGGTTATCAACAAGGTAGAGAAGCAGGATTAAGGCTGATCAATAATGACCTTCAATTTAAGCCATGATATTTAATGACTTTTTTACTACAAATAGCATCACTATTACGTATACTGCCCGATTCAATTTACACCACGGTTAGTTTTAGATGATTATTTTTACCACCAATGTTGGCGATATTACGATTGAGCTGAACAAGAAAAAAGCGCCTGTTACGGTTAAGAACTTCTTAAAATATTGCCAAGACGGTTTTTACAACGGCACTATTTTTCACCGAGTGATCAAAGGCTTTATGATCCAAGGTGGTGGTTACACTGTGAAAATGAAAGAAAAACCAACCCGCGCGCCCATTGTTAATGAAGCAAACCGTGGTCTGAAAAATGTGATAGGTACTATCGCAATGGCAAGAACAGATGCCCCGCATTCAGCAACGGCTGAGTTTTTTATTAATGTTGCTGACAATGATTTTCTTGATCACACAGCAACAACAAATGCGGGCTGGGGATACACTGTTTTTGGCGAAGTAACGGCTGGAATGGACGTAGTAAACAAAATTTCAAAAGTAAAAACATTATCTGTTCGCGATCATGACGATGTCCCTCGTGATCCGATTGTGATTGAAAAAGTCACTATCATTGAATAGTAAAAAGCCCGTATACGTTTAACTCGCTATGATCGAGTTAGCGTAATACGGGCTTTATCGTTAACTGTAAAGGCTTAAATATCGCTACAAACCTAATGTAAGTTTTCTTGCTTCTCGCCTAGCTTGCGGCGTTAATATACCAATATTCGATATAAGAAAATGATCAACGAAAGGGAAATCGGTTTCACTGTAATTTCGCAACACTAACCCTATCGCTTGCTGCACCTCATAATCACTATCATCGGCTAATAGCAGTACTGTCTCGCACAGTAAGTCGACATTGGTATGCTGTTTGTGATGACAATGCGCCAATAATGACGCTCGTTTCAACCATTTATTATCAGACTCTCGCCATTCAATTAGTTTTGATTCAAATTCGCGATGCCCTAACACAACAGGACTGATTAACTGCTCAACTAAGCGATCAGCAATATCAACCCCATCAACAGTTTCCAGCATTTCTTGATAAGTATGAAAAGCATGTTCATTTCTAAATGCATGGTAATACTCACCAGCATCAAGTGCTAAATAACGCTCTTCACGATAAACACCGGACCATAGCCAAAGCAGTAAGCGACGATAATTTTCTGCATTATCAATTTTTGTATGTGCTCTCGCATCTTTAAAAATTTCACTTCGTTGCTCGGCATTAACCCCATAGCAAGGCTGATTTACCCTAAGTGTTTGTTGCATATTGGCAGCAACCGCTTTATCTGCAACTTTGGCTAAGTGCTGCTGTATATAAATAACCATAGGTATAACAAGTGACATTGGGCGAATCTTTCCTTTTGCACTGTGTAATGACGCTATGACACTACACATTATGGCCAATTGGCTGACTTTTTATTATATAAACGAACCAAATGGAACGCTGTTCGCTTAACTGTTTCATATTCACTCTAAACAATCAATTTATAAAACACTTTATAATCCCAAGCGATTCGAAACCGTTTTATTTTAGGTTATCAATAGCAAACTAGTTATCAGCACAATCTTCCATTTTTTGTATACAGATTAATTGAGCAGCGTGCAAAACTAAAAAGTGTAAACATCTAATAACACTTCTATCTTTTTTACAGAAATTAACTAATTCATTACAATTAATGATTTTCAACCCCGCCAATGCGTGATAAATATGTTAATTATGTAAACTCAATCAGTTTAAATAACTTTTTATTTTATGATTTATAGTCAAAGATTTTCATATTTCTCATAGTGAAAAGGATATTTAAGACTAAATATTTATAACAATTATGACTCACTACAATCATTAACAGGATGTTTTATGGACACATCAACTTCTCCAACCGCTAATCGTGGAAACTGGAGTTCACGAATTGGCTTTGTTATGGCCGCAGCAGGATCTGCTGTTGGTTTAGGAAACATTTGGAAGTTTCCTTATACTGCTGGCGACAATGGTGGCGGCGCGTTTGTTGCTATTTACTTGTTTTTCGTTATTTTCATTGGCTTTAGCGTCATGCTAACTGAATTTGCAGTGGGACGTAAAACAGGTTTGTCTGCCGTTGGCGCATTTAAAACCACCGATCGTCGTTGGACGTTTGTTGGCATCATGGGAGTATTAAGTGGCCTACTTATCATGGGGTTTTACCCTGTTGTTGGTGGTTGGGCCATTGCTTATATCTATAAAATTTCAACCGGATTATTAAGTACGCCAACGGCTATTAACGATAGTTTTGGTAGCTTTATTTCTGATCCTATACAACCGCTTTTCTGGATGGGACTTTACCTTTTATTTAATATTTTTGTCGTTATCCGAGGCGTTTCAGGTGGTATAGAAAAAGCAGGTAAAGTGTTAATGCCACTGCTTTTCATTATCTTAATCATTGTGTCTATCAAAGGCCTTACCTTACCTGGCTCAATGGCGGGCTTAGAGTTTTTATTCAAGCCTGATTTTTCAAAAATTGATAGTTCTGTTGTGCTTGCTGCACTGGGACAGGCGTTCTTCTCACTAAGTTTAGGTATGGGCTGTATGCTGACATACGGCAGTTACTTACGCAGAAAAGAGAATATCGTACAAACCACCGCTATGGTTACGGCGATGGATACGGGGGTAGCATTACTCGCCGGTATCGCTATGTTCCCTGCAATGTTTGCGTTCAGCATGGAACCTTCTGCAGGGCCAGGTTTGGTATTTGTCGTTGTTCCGCAATTGTTTGCTGAAATGGGTGGCATCGGCTTCTTACTTGCAATTTTATTCTTCGTTGCTTTAAGTGTGGCGGCATTAACCTCGTCAGTGTCATTACTGGAAGTGGTCGTTGCCTACTTAATTGACGAGAAAGGTTTTAGCCGTGTGACTGCGGTGATCAGCGCAAGTATTGTGATGGCGCTACTTTGTATTCTTGCTTCGCTATCTATTGGTGGCTTTGGTCCTAAGCTATTCGACACTGGTGCATTTGATGTCTTTGACTTACTTACTGACAAAATCTTCCTTGCTGTTGGTGGTATGTTGGTGTGTCTATTTGCGGGCTGGCGTTTAGATCGAAGTGAGCTAAAAAAAGAAATTACCAATAACGGAAAAGTGTCATTCCCACTGTTCAACCTTTGGTATGTATTGATTAAATATATCATTCCAGTGGCTATCGCTATTGTTGCAATTTCAGGTGTGAAAGCTGGATTTGATAGTGATAAAGGCGACATCATGTTATTAGGTTTAGCGATTATTGCGCTGTGTGGGGTTTTCTCTAAAAAGCTGTAAATCTATTCGCTACAATCATGACAATATAACAATGAAAGGTTTGTCACTAACAATGACAAACCTTTTTTTTCTTATCGGTATACATTTATTACAAATGAAATCTGGCCATACTTGTATATTTTTATAAATTTGTATTCTCGTATTGAGACCCTTCATAATAATTCGTACACTGAGAGCGTTTAAATAATTAACTGCCATGCATACGGTTTTACTGTAATAAGCTCAATCATAAATCATATTTTTCCTCATTTTCTTATGAATGCGCGACTACACAGCTAATAACAAAATGCCAATACTAACTAGGTGAACTATGTTCAAACGCTTCGAAGGTTTCACGAACGCTTTTCCAAAGCAAGAGCCCACACAACCCCCCCAAGGTATTTTTGCATTTTGTCGCTATTACACTCGTGGATTTGAAAAGCCGTTAGCTTGCATGGCGTTACTTAGTGCTATTGTTGCAATTATTGAGGTTGTGCTATTTGGTTTTATGGGTAAGTTAGTCGATTGGCTAGCAGCAAGTGATCCTAAAACATTCTTAGCTGAAAACGGGACAACCTTAATTTGGTTATCCGTGGTCGTGCTTATCGTAATGCCACTATTAGTCTTGATCTCATCATTGCTATCACACCAAACGTTACTGGGTAACTACCCAATGTCCATTCGTTGGCAAGCTCACCGTTATCTGCTCAAACAAAGCCTGTCGTTTTACCAAGATGACTTTGCAGGACGTATTGCAACTAAAGTCATGCAAACTTCTCTTGCCGTAAGAGAAACTGTAATGAAAACGGCTGATGTTTTCGTTTACGTCTCTGTTTACTTTACTTCGATGTTAGTGATCCTTGCTCAAGCGGATTGGCTATTGATGTTACCTATGTTGGCTTGGTTAATCGCTTATATTGGTATTCAAATTCACTTTATTCCTAAGCTAAAGAAGGTCGCAGCAGAGCAAGCTGATGCCCGCTCGACCATGACAGGACGAATTGTTGACAGTTATACCAATATTGCAACAGTCAAACTGTTCTCCCACAGTAAATATGAAACCGATTATGCCGAAAAAGGGATGAAGGGCTTCCTTGCAACGGTTCATCATCAAATGCGCTTGGTTACCGGATTTGATATTTGCGTTCAATTAGCTAACTACTTATTACTTTTTTCTATTTCTGTCCTTTCTATTTATCTGTGGATGCACAGTGCAATTCAAGTGGGTTCGATTGCAATTGCGATTAGTTTAGCGCTGCGTATTAATGGCATGTCGATGTGGATCATGTGGGAAGTGGGTGCGCTATTTGAAAATATGGGTACCGTTGTCGACGGTATGAAAACGCTGTCTAAGCCAGTTGAAATTGAAGATGAGCCTAACGCTAAGCCATTAGCTGTGCAAAATGGTGGCATTGAATTTGATAACGTAAGCTTTAACTATGGCGAAAATAAAGATGTTATCAACCATCTCTCGTTGAATATTAAACCTGGTGAAAAAGTTGGCTTAGTCGGTCGATCTGGCGCAGGCAAATCAACCTTAGTTAACTTGCTATTACGTTTTCATAATTTAGAAGGCGGCAATATTCGCATAGATGGGCAAGACATTGCGAAAGTTACGCAAGATTCATTACGCAGTAAAATTGGCATGGTAACGCAAGATACGTCTTTGCTTCATCGCTCTATTAAAGACAACATTCTTTATGGTGATCCTGAAGCCAGTGAAGAGCAGTTGCTTTCCGCAACTAAACAAGCACATGCCCATGAGTTCATCGAAACATTGACAGACCCGTTTGGTAATATTGGTTACGATGCTCAGGTGGGTGAACGTGGTGTTAAACTCTCAGGAGGACAACGTCAGCGTATTGCTATCTCCCGCGTATTACTGAAAAATGCGCCAATCTTAATCTTAGATGAAGCAACCTCAGCGTTGGATTCTGAAGTGGAAGCGGCGATTCAGGAAAGTTTGGTTGAATTAATGGAAGGCAAAACAGTTATCGCGATTGCCCACCGTTTATCGACTATTGCAGCGATGGATCGTCTTATCGTATTAGATAAAGGCCAGGTTATTGAGCAAGGTACACACCAAGAGCTCATCAATCAGAAAGGTATTTATGCTCAGTTATGGGCACATCAAACTGGTGGCTTCATTGGCGAAGAAAATCATCACCTTGCCACTGAAAGTTAACTATTAACTTAGCCTATGTGTGATTGATGTTAAAAGAGGTCGCTTAGCGACCTCTTTTTTATAATAAGATTATCCGTATTCAATAGCACTGCCCCTTTCATACAACTCTTCCCTTGATTCACGTTGAAACGCCTAACAACAACATTCCTCATGAAGATAACTCACCAAAAAACAAAAGCTTAATTGAGTTACACGTTGTTACATAAGAATATTTGTTGATTATTTAATTAGCTATTATCATCCCGCTCCCTTTACAAATTTTAAATCCATTTTCCTTTTCTGAGCTTATATGGTTAATAGTCAATCAATTCTAATTGTCGATGACAGTGTAATTATTCAGCAAACGACTAAATTAATTCTGTTGAAAGCGAAATTTGAAGCACAACGAATTTATTTTGCATCAAATGCACAAGATGCAATAAAGCTTTGCCAACGCAATGTATTCGATATCATTTTTATTGATTTTAATTTAGGTCTTGGCAGCACAGGCCTTCAGTTACTTGAGCGCCTCCACCACAATCAATTGATCACTCATCATCCTTTGATTTTTATTGTTACTGCAGATGATTCAGAATCAATTTTGATGGGATTTTCTGAATACCAACCTACAGACTATTTAATTAAGCCTTTTCGTTTAGAAACACTGACAACGCGAATAAATCTCCATTTTAATAAGCATAAGTTTGAAGATGCTGTATTTAACACTTACCAATCAAAGGGTTGGTTAGGTGTACAAGAGTTTATTGAAAACTATTCTTATTGTGATAAATATTGGTCGAGTGTAACAGCCTTGGCTAAACGATTATTGCTAAATAAAGTGACGACAAGTTATAACGATATTGACGTCATGTTAAATAGTTTACTTCAACAAAATGACTATGTGCCTGCTAAATTATTATTAGCGCAATTATGGTTAGAGCAAAATAAATTTGACCAGCTTACTCCGTTGCTTACATCAATTAATTCTTCTAGCCCACAACAACACCTAACACTATTAGATCTTAAAGCTCGCTCTGCATTAAAACAGAACCGTATAAGCATAGGCTATGAATTTTGGTTAGCGGCGCATAAAGTAAGCCGTAATAATCTCTACCGCTTGTTTGGTTTAATATGGATTGAGTTTTGTCTTCAACACGACACTGAGATCGAACGTCATATCAGAGAAGCCTGTTTTTCACTGCGTTTTTCCATTTGGGATAAACCTCAAAACTACGCATTTTTAGTGTGGGTACAGCTACAACAATACAACAAAAAGCACCAGTCGATAGAGAAACTATGGTGCTCTATTAATCAGCAGCAGAAGATCACTAAGCACGATCGCGCCTATATCTATTTATTACAGGCATATCAGGCCGCTGAAAATGATTCTAATTTGATTGCGTATCGTGAATTTATGAATGCATTAAATTATGTAGAGCACCATGAATATAATGAATTACCAAGCGAATTTCTTATTATTGCGCTAAGTACAGCCATTAAGCTTTCAATGCATACTCATATAATTAAATTTGTAAAGCAGTTGACCAACATTTTCAATTTACAACCTAATGAACCACATAATGTCATTAAGCAGATGTGGCTAAAAGCGCAGACGGCTAAAATTAATGAGAGCAAGTGTGCTGAGTATAGTTATACCTTACAGTTGGTAAAACAAAAACAATTTGTGACGGCTGGACAGTTACTTTTTACATTATGGCCGATGTACCGTTTTGATATCACTTTGGCACGCTGCATAGTGGAACTATTTGCTCGTGGACACCTAGATTTATATGTTAGTGAAAAAAATACTGTCAACGAAGCAAGGTGGGTATTTGAGTCACAAGATATTAAACCTGAATGGTATAAAACATTAAAAACGAAACATACCGTACTCAACCAGCGCCTTTACTAAACGTTAATGAGAATTAAGTCATGCGTCACTTTACTTTACTAATAATTTTATTTATTAGCTCATTAACCTGGGCTGATGACAATGTTCAAAAAACAACATTAAAAGTTGGATACCTTTCATTAGATTGGTCACCGTTATCCTCACTCAATAAAAAGCAAGAAGTCGTAGGGCTATTACCTGACTATATGTCAATTATCAGCCATAACGCTGGGTACACTATTGAAAATATTGTTTATGATACGCCGACTGAAATTCTAACAGCATTAGCACGCGATGAGCTTGATGTTGCCATAGGGGTAAGCAACAGTGCAGAAAGAGAAAAGTTTTTTGCATTTAGTGAGCCTCTATTGGCTTTTCCTTACGCAATGCTTAGCTATTCGTCTTCTAATATTCTCTTAAATTTTGATGACAAGATAATCGCCATTGAAGAGAACAGTGTTCTTAGTGGTTTATTACCTCAAGTTAACGAAAGTATTACCACGATTTCAATGACTGATTCAAAAACCGCTCTCAATTCTGTTAAAAGAGGCGTGGCTGACGCTTACATCGGCAATTCAATTCTTTTAAATAAGCTACTGAAAAGCAATGATCCATCGATCCCATTTGAAGTAACAATACTTGAACAATTACCTTTAGAGCAGTTGCATCTTGCAAGTTCAATAAAAAATAGTGCCATTATCAAACAACTCAATAGCACTATCGTTGCCCTATCTAAAACAGAAATAAATTGGCTTCACAATAAATGGCTGACAAGTAATCAAATTGCTCTACTCAAGGATCCGAGTAAGATTAAACTTACTGGCGATGAAAGTCATTTTCTTGAGTCTTTAGCTACGCTAAAAATTGGTTACCAATTTGATGATAATCGTCTAAAAGATGAAGATATTCTATATCTGCAAGTTGAAGATATCGCTCAAAAAATGAGTTCAGGGCTCGGTATTAATTATGAGTTTATCCATATTAATGACTACTCCCAAGCTAAAGCGTTGCTTGCACAAGGGGATATACATATTCTTAGCGCCGTTGCCACGTCATCATTACGGAAAAAAGAACTGCTTTTTAGCATGCCTTATGGGCAAGAAGGCTGGGTTATTGTCAATAAAATTTCAAAACGAAATAGCTACGGAATTACACCTAAAAATAGTATTGGTGTTATTAAATCAAGTTTTGTTAAAAACCTTGCTTTAAACTTATACCCAGATAATAAAACTATTAGTTTTGATTCAAGAAATGACATGCTTGCTGCATTGATTAATGATCAAATCGATTATGCTGTTATTTCACTTAGCCAAGCGCATGTGTTGTTACAAAATGAATACCTTGGCCAATTAAAAATTGTCCCTAGCAAGTTGGATAACCACCAACGTTCAATTAATTTTGCAGTAGATAATAACAATCTTCAGCTAAGAAATATCATTAATAAAGTGATAATGACATTGCCACCAGAAGATCTAACGAATAGTTTTAGAAAGTGGCATTCTATAACCATAAAATCTGACGTTAATTACAGCCAAATCATTGGCTGGGCGATCATAGTTACAACAGTAATTTTTAGTATTATTACTGTAATTATCTATTGGAATCGTCGTTTAAGTCGAGAGATCACACAACGGAAAAATGCCGAACAAAAGCTAACTTATCTAACGAATAATTTTGATGGTGTTTTGATTCAACACTTACAATACAGTGCAAACCCATTTGATATTGAATTTTTATTCATTAGCGAAAAAATCAATCTATTCATTGATTGTGATGCATCTAAACTATACGAAGATCCGGCTTTATTAATTGATATTTTGAAACAGCGTGAAGACTTCGAATCTCTTTATTTAACAATGCAACAGGCAGTTTCTATTGGCTATTGGAGTACTAATTTACAAATTCATTCCAACACGCTTAAACCGCGCTGGATAGAACTACGTTGCCAAATATCGGAAGTTGAAAACGGTTGGCAGTGGAATACTATTATTCTAGATATTTCGCAAACCAAAGAACAACAAGTAGCACTAATGGAAGCTAACGAGAAATCACTGGCTGCGACTGAATCTAAATCACGCTTCTTGGCCATGATGAGCCACGAGATCCGCACGCCAATCAGCGGAATTCTAAGTTTATTAGAGCTAATGGAACCACATGCGAAAACTAATGAATTACGCCAAATTCATCATAATTTGTCACAATCAGGGCGTAACTTGCTCAACATTGTCAATGATGTATTAGATTTTTCGAAAATTGAAGCTGGTAAGCTCAGTATTAACCCAAGTGAAAATAATATTTCGGATCTTATTCATGAATTAGTACAGCCCCACTCTATTCATGCACAGCAAAAAGAAATTACATTCACCTTGTGGCTCGATCCTTCCATCGCACACTGTTTGCTGTTTGATGAAGTACGTTTAACGCAAATTCTTAATAATCTTATTAACAATGCGATTAAGTTTACCGTGCAAGGAAACATTCATCTGGCTGTTGATATGATCCAAGAATCAGCATCAGAACAAAAGCTGACATTCTCTATCACTGATACGGGGATTGGTATTAAACCTAAAGATTTAGAGCGTTTATTTCAACCATTTGTTCAAGTTGAGCAAAACAGTAACCGTCGCTTTAGTGGTACAGGGCTAGGTTTATCCATTTGCCACCAATTAGCCCAACTAATGGGGGGTGAAATTGTAGCGAAAAGTGACATTAATGTTGGCACTACATTTAGTGTTACGATCCCCTTCACTGTTGTTGAAAAGAAATCTGTCAAGCCGTTACATAAACATTGTGGCTTTTTGGGCGATATTGACGAGCAGTTTTTAGAGTTATATTTACAATCATGGCATTGCTCATACACAAAAATTGCAATTGCAAATAAAGCTAAATTACCAGCATTCATTCTAACGAATAAAATCAATACGATTATCGTGAAAGACACATGGCTTACTGATCACAATATTGATGCAGCATGGTTTAAGGCTAATTTACCGTCAATAAACGTTATTACAATTAGCTCTCCGAGCCATTTTTTCACTCAAAGCACCTCGGAAGGTTATATCATTTCTTGTAATCCATTATTGCCGAATCTGTTCTATCAAGCGCTAGCAAAACAGACCTGTAAAAATACCCTATTCCCTGATATAACCACCACAGAAAAGCGTGTATACACCTATGAGCAGGCTGTTGCAAAAGGGCGTTACATTCTGGTTGCAGAAGATCACCCTATTAACCAGCAGATCCTTAAACAACAACTAGAGCAACTTAACTATGCCGTTGATATTGTAGATAACGGTCAAAAAGCACTAGATGCATTAAGCAAGAATTCATATGATCTATTACTAACAGATTGCCATATGCCAGAGCTTGATGGTTTTGAGCTGGTTAAAGCCATTCGTAAACAAGAACAGATAAAAGCTGCTAAGCCTCTTCCTGTATTGGCGTTAACAGCAGATGCGCTATCTAACGAACAATTTTTTAAAGAGATTGGATTTGATGCGTATTTAATTAAGCCAATAACATTAGATGAATTAAATACCGTATTAAACCAATGGCTACCGAGTAGAAATTGTGACAATGTCACGTCAACATATGAGCACCTCGTGCCTAATACGTTAACGGATAGTGAAAGCACAACGGATTTAGTTAATATTAACGAGCTTATTGATATCTTCGGTGATAGTGAAACAGCCTATACATTGCTCGATCAGTATCTTGCATCATGTATTAAAGACCAGCATGAATTGAATATGGCTATTAACGAAAATAATATTGAATTAGTAGGCTTAATTATTCATCGAATTAAAGGTGCAGCTCGCGTCATGACGTTCCACCAGCTTGATGCACTTTGCATCGATGTGGAAAAGGATATTCAACAGCATAGAATAGAGACTTTACAGCACCATTATGAATCATTAATAGCTTTAGTTGGTCAACTCACTCAACAAATCGATAATTTAAAAGGTAACTAAAATGCGCATACTATTGATAGAAGATCATGATTTTCAGCGCCAAGTGCTAACAACGCAGTTAGCTCGTATTATCGATCCTGTTAATGATGAAATTCATTGCGCGGTTAACGGTGCCGAAGCATTAAAAATTATGCAGCAATATCAACCACAGTTATTGTTGTGTGATTTAAATATGCCGGAAATGGATGGCATCAGTTTTCTTGGTCATATTGCAAAACAGCAGTTTAAGGGCGCTATTATAATCACCAGCGCCTTGAAACAAGATATCTTAGCCAGTGTTGAGAAAATGTGTCTTAACTATAAACTTAATTTATTAGGCACATTGGCTAAACCTACCTGTTTAAAGCAAATTAGTGCTTTAATTGAAACAGCAAAGCAAACTAATGCATTACCTGAACGCCTACCGTCTTGTGATATAAAATTGGATGAAGCCTTTATCGATCTCGCCTTTAAACAATACTGGTTTGTGCCTTACTTTCAGCCTATCGTATCGCTTGAAACAGGTGAATGGGTTGCTTGTGAAGCGTTAATACGTTTAGTGCATCCTGAATATGGTACGGTTCCGGCTTACCAGTTTATTGATCAAATCATGGCGCACAATAAAGAAAAGCAATTAGCAATTTACATTATTCATTACGTAATTTGTTATCGTTCATATTTCCATAATCGAAAAATTGCGATAAATATTTCATCTAAAACATTGGCTGATCCACATTTCATCAACTGCGTACTGAAATTAAAAGAACAATATTACGATTTAAATCAATGGTTATATTTTGAACTAACAGAGTCCGATATATTTGAATCAGTCGGTGAAGCCATTGAGTCTGCATCACGCTTGAGTATGCACGAGTTTGTTTTATCCATTGATGATTTTGGTACTGGCTATTCGTCACTTAAGCAGTTAGAAACATTAACGTTTAATTCCCTTAAACTTGATCTTGGCTTTATTCAGGCATTACCAACAAGCATTACGGCACAAGCCATTGTGGAATCATGCTTACTACTCACTAAACGCTTAGATTTAATCACTATTGCTGAAGGCGTTGAAAACCTTGCTTTATGGAAGCAATTACAGGAAATGCACTGTCAACAAGCACAGGGATATTTTATATCTCCCCCTTTGCCATATGACAGTATTGAGCAATGGTATCAGCAGTGGCAACAAAAAAGCGCCTCACTTGCTATTACTCCCGCTGAATAAAAAAAGAGTTAGTGTTTTTGAACACTAACTCTTCTTATGCCCTCTTAAAAATTACAATGCTGCAATTTCAGCTTTTCGCGTTTTAGAGGTCACACAAAAATTCCCACGGCGAGTTCGACATTTTGAGCATCTTTCACACTCAACATCGATCCGATTCCCCTCTTTCCAACGTTTGATCAGTTGTGGCTCCGTCAGTAGCGGACGTGAAAACGCAAACAATTCAATATTTGTATTATCAGCAAGCGCTTCAATTGCACAGTAATTACTTAAGCCACCAACAGTCATAACAGGCACTTTAACGTCTTCACTTATCACACGGCCATATTCGCTAAAGTAACCTTCCGCTTGAATCTCATAACCATCATGCACTTCACCAACCATAGTATCGGCTTTGCCATGAATATTGCCTGAGATGATAATGGCATCAACCCCAATCGCTTCCAGTTTTTTACAAATAACACGCGTTTCTTCAAAAGTTAATCCACCTTCAAAAAATTCTGTCGCGGTTAATTTCACTAGGATCGGGAAATCTTTACCGACTAACTTTCTGATCGCATCGTAAATTTCAATTAAGAAACGCATACGATTTTCAAGGCTACCGCCGTACTGATCTTCACGTTGGTTGTAGTAAGGGCTTAAAAACTGATTTATTAAATAAGTATGCGCCGCATGAATTTCTACACCATCAAAACCCGATTGTTGAGCACGTAAGCTTGCTTGGGCAAATGCATTAACGATGTAATCAATTTCTTTTTGTGTCATTGCTTTACCCAATGTTTGGGTACTTTTTTCACACACGGCACTAGGTGCAAAAATAACACGTTCGCCAAGATTATAGGTTGTTTTCGTGCCACCATAGGCTAACTGCATGACAATTTTTGAATCATATTGATGTACAAGCTCTGTAAGCTTTTTATATTCTTCAATAAAAGAATCGTTATACATCCCCATCATGCCTGCATTCGGCTTTTCTTCTTCTACAATATTGGCATAACCCGTGACAATTAAACCAACCTCACCTTTGGCAAGCTCTTCATAGATAGCATAAAGCTTATCTGTCATATGACCTTCTTCTGTCGCCATATTTTCCCACGTTGCACTGCGTACAAAGCGATTTTTTAACGTCATCGAACCAATGTGAGTTGTAGAAAACAAATTACTCAAGGTGAAGCCTCTTACATCTTTTTATGATTTATCATCAGATTGAAGAACAAAAAGAACAGCGACACGATCAAGGTATCGGTTCTTTTTTCTAATATCTGTCAACTTTGAACAGATGGAGGGGATAGTACTGATAAAGGAAGGTGAAAACTTTAATCTGGATTAAGTTAAAGGCAGTTCTGTAGCACGTAAAAGTAATAATTTGGCTTAAAAACGGAATATATCCACATACCCTCTGTATATAGAGCGCAGTCTTGCGAGTAATTTAGCTCATCATAATACTTTTACTTAACCGTTAGTTGCAAAGATCTGGGTTAAATGATGTCCTTTCAATACTCGCAACCCATTGCTGTAACTGCTGGTCTGTAAATAACGGTGCCTTAAATGTATGGATATAATGCATCATTGCACTTACTGATTTGACTACATTATCAGGCATCTCGGTTTTAAAAGTACAATCACCAACAAAAACCACTGCGGAATGAAATGCCGTTTCATCAACACCCAATAAATATTGAAGTGTCTTAGTATGTTGAGCATTTTGATGTAACGGGTTTTTAAATACTGATGAGCGATTAAACGATGCTTGTTGCCATACTGACTGATAGGTCCCACCAAAAATCCACCCTTTAATATTTATCGTTTCCACGACAAAAATACCGTATTGAGAAACAACAAGATGATCAATTTGCGTTGTACCACTTTCAGTAGGCAAGGTTACATTAGTTAATACTTTGTAATGTTTTGCTGGCAAAAGTTTTAATCGGTAATGAACAATTAATTCACCTGCACGACCTTTAAACCACGGTGAATTTACTAAAAACAGAATAAAAACAACCGGAATAATCCAACATAAAGGCTGTAGAGCATTAAATATTATTGATGTCATATCCATGAATTAGGTTATCCATTCCAGTAAGAACGATTGCGCCTCTGTCTAACATTATTTAAGTGAAAAAATTAACGTTTTTAGAGATAAAATACTAAGTCAAAAATATGGCAGTATATTTACTGTTTTTAAAGGTCAAAAATGTAACGTTTTAATACACATGAAATTATATTGAAAAATACACATGGCGTTACATATAAAGCTATTATACAAATCATGAAATACAACTATTTGAGTATCGTTTAAATTTTACTTCTATTTCTACAAATGGAATTTAATTATACCGCTGTTTCATAGTAAAATATTTGCATTATGAATGCGTAAAAGGCATGTTATTAGGCTTTAATTAAAATCTAATTTCGTGGAGTTATATTAGTGTTTAAGCGTTCTACCTCACTTGTTGCACTTACTTTTTCTGTTTTTAGTATTTCTAATGCTTTTGCTGATACCACTCAACATAATACCTACCAAGCTGTCCCGTCCAAAAATGAGTTGATCACTCAAACTGATTTTGGCAATCAAACCTATGTTTTTCACTTTAGTAGCGGCTCACATCAACTCGCCCGTATCGACTTTATCGACCATATGCCTACTAACCAAAGTGTATGTAAAAGTTGGAAATATGTTTCAGCGCTAAGTAATTACAATGTGGCTAAACAAACCTTATTACGTGTATCTACTAGCTTCGATCCAAGCAATAACACCTGTACGGCCTATGCTTACGCCAGTAATAATGGCGCACAAATGTCGCAAGTTCTTGACCTATTTCAAACTAAAAACTACGTTGACATCGCAGGTTTCAACTTATCGGCTGACGGTTTTACCGCAGCAGTAAACGCACTGTAATCAAAGCGTTAATATCAACAAGAGATCCAAGTACTATTTAGTGATACTCAAATATTCATTTTCTTGGATCCTTACTCTCCGATACGTTTCACGATCACTTCTCCCCTTGCAACTAATCTAAAACTGACACACCAGTAAATGTTAATAAATCTTATTACCATTCATTAATGGATCCTTATCTCTCAATAAAACACATTTATAACGATAATTATTATCATTACTATTTCGAAAATTTTTTAAGGATAGCCATTTTGAAAACGCCCATTAAAACGTTGCTTTCTCTAACTGTTGGCTTAACAGTTTCCAATATCGCTTTAGCAAGCACCTATCCCATCACAGTAACGGATGTTGCGGGTAGACAAGTTACCTTTGATCATCAACCTCAAAACATTGCACTTTCAACCAGTCGAATTTTTCCATTGCTAGAAATTATTTATCAAAAAGAAGCAGCAAAGCACCTTGTTGCGGCAAGAGATGATATGCGAGTTTCAGCGCCAAGCATGTATGCTAGCTATATTAAGCAATACCCCTCACTAAAAAATGTTCCGACTATTGGTCTTATTAAGTCTGGAGAATTTGATGTTGAACGGTTTATTAATCTAAAACCTAAACCTGATCTTTTTATTGTTGATCTATCAAATATTAAGTTGGCTGAAGATAAAGGCTTATTGAAAAAACTCAATGATGCTGGCATTAAAGTATTAACGGTCGATTTCCGTGAAAATCCACTCAAAAACACAGTGAAATCAGTACAGGTTTTCGCTGATGCTGTTAACCGCTCAAAGCAAGGCGATGCATTCGCCAAATACTATACAAGTCACTTGAATGTGATAAAAGAGACACTGGCACAGCACCCAAACACACCGACTCCGCGCGTGTTTATTGAACGCGCTGCAGGTTACAGTGACTCCTGCTGCCGTACTTTTGCTAATGGTAATATGGGCGCTTACATCCCAATGCTTAAAGCTGAAAATATTGCGATAGCGCCACTTGATGGTTCTGAAACTGGACAGATGTCACCAGAGACAGTCATTACCTCACAGCCTGATGTTTATATTATGCAAACAACCGGTTGGATCACCAATGACGGTCAGCCAACAAGTGGGATTCCTCTTGGTTACTCTCCTAACCATGCTGCAATTAAACAAGCGACCACCGATTTGATGAATCGACCATGGCTACAAGCACTAACAGCGTATCAACAAAAGAATGTTTATTCGATTTATATGCCATTTTACAACTCGCCGTATAACTTAGTGGCGATTGAGTATTTTGCAAAATGGTTACACCCTTCACTTTTTTCAACGTTACAGCCAGAAAAGACATTTGAAGAGATGAACCTTAAGTTTGGTCATCGTCATCTGAGTGGTCAGTTTGGTCAAGATAACTTCAAGGCAATGAATCAGTGAATAGCATTACAGTTGAATTGAGAGCTCACCATATTCGTTCTCGTAATAAAAGAATCGCACTGATCAGCCTTGCCATATTAAGTGTGTTATTTGTCATTATTGATGTGCTTATTGGCTCACAAGGTCTCTCTTATTCACAAGTGATCCAAGCGATTTTCTCACCAAACCAAAGTGCTATCGCTAGTCGAGTCATTGTGTGGGATATACGCATGCCAATGTCACTCATGGCTCCTTTTATTGGGGGAGCATTAGCCTTGGCGGGTGCACAAATGCAAACAACATTGCATAACCCGCTAGCGGATCCTTATACCTTTGGCGTTTCAGCAGCGGCAGGGTTCGGAGCGTCTTTAGTTATCACCAATGTTGTTGCTCTGCCCTTTATCCCTGCACAGTATCAAATAGCTGTTATGGCGTTCATCATGTGTTTATTAACGACGTTATTAATTGCGGGTATTTCGTCAATAAAGCGTATTTCAATTGAAGGTGTAATGTTATTTGGTGTTGCCGTTATGTTTGCATACGATAGTTTGCTGATCATGATGCAATACATTGCCAGCGAAACCCAATTGCAAACATTAGTCTTCTGGCAAATGGGATCGCTAGATCGTGGTAGCTGGGAAAAAATTGTTTTCTTACTGATTTTGTTACCCATTGTATTAATCATTATGATGAAAGATGCTTGGCGATTATCTTCATTAAAAATGGGACAAGAACGTGCAGAATCGATGGGAATTAACGTTAAGCGTCTACGTATGAAGACCTTAGTGTTAGTTTCAATTATTACTTCTATCTCGGTTTCATTTGTTGGCGCAGTCGGATTTGTAGGTTTAGTGGCTCCGCATATTGCACGGATGGTTTTAGGTGAAGATCAACGCTTCTTCTTGCCCGCATCATTCTTAGTTGGAGCGGTATTATTAGAGTTAGCCTCTATTGCGAGTAAAGCAATTATGCCTGGGATCATTTTGCCTCTTACTGTTGTAATGTCGATTGTTGGGATCCCTTTCTTTATCTTTCTTGTGATTAAAAAAGGGGGACGCTAGCATGAGCCTTGATATCAATCATGTCACAGTGACATTTGGTAAACAGTCGGTCTTGAATGACTTAACATTGCCCACTATTCACTGCGGCGAAATGGTAGCCTTGATAGGAAAAAACGGTGCAGGTAAATCGACACTCTTGCGCCAAATGACTGCGCTGCTTAAACAATATCCTGAACAAATTCGATACCTTAAACAACCGCTTTCATTAAAGGATATAGGCTATTTACCGCAAGAGCATCGTATCCACGCTAACGTTACGGTACTCGAGTTATTGATCACGACAATGAACATCCACTCAACGTCTTTGATCGCGAAAAAAGAAAGTGCAGAGCAAGGGTTATTCTTATTAAAAGATATGGGGATTTTACATCTCGCTAATAAACAATGTTTTGCACTCTCTGGTGGTGAAAGCCAAATGGTAGGGCTTGCTCAAGCGTTAATAAACGCCCCTAAAGTATTGCTGTTAGATGAGCCAACTTCAGCACTTGATATGCAAAACCAATTACGATTGCTCAATTATGTTCGATCTTATACTAAGCGCACAGGGGCATGCGTGATTATGGTGATCCACGATCTTAACTTAGCGCTTCAATATGCCGACCATATTGCCGTGCTACATAACGGCAAATTATTTGATTATGGCTCGCCTAAAACAACAGTAACGAGTGAACTTATCTCTGCTGTATTTAATGTTGATTCGCATATCATTATGGTTGATCACACCCCTATTGTAGTCTTGAAAAAAACGCATTAAATAATAATAACAACTAAAAAGCCCGTAGCAGAACAATGTGCGTCTGTTACGGGCAAGTATTTGATGACTTATGATATGGGCTAAATATTAGTTTGTTGATACCACGATTTTCTTACCTAATGACATCGCAAGATTATTATCATAATAAGCGGCTTCATTAATAAAGTGAGGGTACGCTTCATAATCCCCTTCCCAGAAAATCTCTGTACCGTCGAACAAGGTGAAAATAGGGTCGCCTGAGCGCAGTGGTTCAAAATCATTATCTTGAACAGATTGATGAACCATACCAATTCGCTCCCCTTGTTCATCTACTGGAAGCTTGAGGGTTTCTTCATAACGGTAAGCGTCATAACTTGCAGGTAAGTCAGGCACTTCATTAGTGTTATTTAAATGAACAAAATCCAAAATATGTTTTGTCATCGCTTCCATCCAATCTAATACATCCTGACGGATAACCGATTGTGGTTGCGGCCCTATTTCAACGATCACACCTTGCTTGGCAATTGAGCAAAGAAATAAATGCTCATCAACAGAGGTATGATCTTCAAATACCACCACTGCTTTTGGCATTTTAGACTTAACATACGCCCCTAACTGACGATTAAATAGATCAGACTGAAGTAAGATTAACGAAGGTCCCATATTACTGGTGGTATTATGCAAATCGATAATAAAATCAGTATTTGCCTTTCCTTTTGGTCCAATTTGCTGATTAATTGCTTTAGCGCGAGTCTGTTCATAACTCGTCAGCTCATTATTCACGAGATCATCAATACCAAATTGGCGATTCAAATCATGATCAACATATCGCTTATTTTCACCGTATGCTTTTGGGTTAGCAAAGACAGTGTCGACAGAAAAACTCTCACGCGCTAATTGCAGGGGATCACTTTGCCACTTTTTGAGTAAGTAAATACCACTAAATTCATTACCGTGAGTACCACCAACAACTGCAACTTTATTTATCTTACTCATCCTTGACCTTCCTAATATCCAAACCTTTTTATCAGTGTACTGATAATATACATCGATACCAGTCTATTTTATCAACCAAAAAGCTATAGATTAGAATTTAATAGGTCGTGTTTGCGCTAATTTAAGATACGAATGCAGCTCGCCATTTTTGTACTCGATGGCGGAATGGATATTAGCGTGACGGTTAGCAAAGACAGTAAAGCGATAGGTATTCTCTGCTTTTTTAATTTCTATTTCGATCGCTCCATCTACTAGCTCCCAATAGCCAGTGGTGTGTAGACGATTGAATAGCGTGTATTCATCAAGCGTTCCATCATCATGTAACCTTAACTCTGTTATGTACCCTGCACTACAAGTTTTTAACCATACCTGCTCCACAATTTCATTGTGTTCAAAATTGCGTTTGGTTTCTAACCATAGGTTCATTTGTTGTTGCTGTTCAACAGCTAATGGCGGGAGATCGTCTAAAGTGAATAAACGTACGCGCTCTGTTTCACGATAAAACAACTGTAAAAGTTGAAGTGTTTTTTTCTCGAACATCCCTGCCACCCAATAATAAATAAATGCAATAAAGAATTTACACAGCTATTGATAGCAAAGATATTCGGTTAGGTATCACAATGTCACTTCTTTACAGCAACTTATGCCGTAAAGGTCACATTAATATTGGTTAAAAATTCACTTTACCTCTGAGGTTTTTGGTTTTCCCTCGCTGGGTTTTCTTATCGACACGACGTACCTGTGAGTTTTTCGTCGGACGTGTCGCTTTACGCGCTTTCTGGGTTGTCATAACACTTTGAATAAGTGTTTTTAGACGTGCTAATGCTTCATCACGGTTCATCTCTTGAGTACGATGTTGTTGACTTTTAATAACAATGACACCCTCTTTTGTGATACGGCTATCAGATAGTTTTAAAAGGCGTTCTTTGTAAAAGCCAGGTAAGGATGAACGATTGATATCAAACCGCAAATGGATTGCACTCGACACTTTGTTGACGTTCTGACCACCAGCACCTTGAGCTCGGATAGCGGTAAGCTCTATTTCCCAATCGGCAAGTTGGACTGAATTTGAAATAACTAACATGTATTTACTCTCTGCATTTCTTACGTCAATTTTACCATAGAGAGCGTTAAATCGTTATATAGCAATATGGAAAGAAATAGTTATGCCTTCTTCGTACTCAGAGCCACGACAAGGATCTAAATACTGTAATAGAAGCCAGTTAAGTATATCTCTGTATGCCGTGATCTTCTTGGCAAGTTTGTACTACTACACTAGTTTTTTATCATCAACACAACTACCCTCAAACGTCATTATTTAGCAGAAATAGTATACTTACATGGAGCTCATTATTCGTCTTTTATCTGATTTAGGACACGATCTTCGTCCTTGGTTAGATGATATTTCAACCGCGATTGTCGCTTGTTCATTGGTTGTTTTCGGTGGGGATTTTAATCGTTTTTTACGCAGGCATTTGTCCCATTACAATTTTATTATTAGGACTATTGTATTTATTCTCGTCAATGCCTTCGGTTATGGCTTTTTAATTATCAATTTATCACCTTGGGTATATCGTGAGCTGTTAAATCTTCCTAATTATTTGTCAGTTTGTATTATAAGCATCTTTTTTATCTTTATTGGCTGTTGGGCACAACGAAATAAACATATATAAAAAAAGCGACCATAACGGTCGCTTTTATTAAATTCATTAACAACTAGTACTGTGAATTAGTCACGACTTCTTCACCGAAAACACCATTTTTAGCAATTGGTCGGTTACTTGAGTTGGCAGCTCGCATAATACGAATGCCTTCTGCTCCCGCTTTGCGAGCTGAAATAATATCACCGTCAGAATCACCATAATATAACTTAATATTATTTTCTTTTATGTAAGGCGTTTTAGTAAATTCTGTTTTACTTGATCCTGCAAATATCACCTTATGCATATTTTTAATACCAAATACATCTTTTAAATATTGCGTGGTAATTTCACATTTTGACGCTGTACGACCTGTAATAAAGTAAATTTGATCGCCACGTTTTTGGTGCATAGCAATCAACTCTTTACCTATTTGCTTTGGTAAACTAAATTTCTCCCACTCACAGTTCATTTTATCCCAGAACTTCTGCTCATGCAGGTATGAAAAACTATTTGGAGAAAACTCCTGCTTACCACGATAGAAACCCGGTGTACTGAATAATACCGTGTCATCAATGTCAAAGCCGACAGCCATTGGTGGCTTACCTTTTAATTTTTCAGCAATTTGCTTAACTGAGATCCAATGGACGTCTTTTGGTTGCCCCATTTCCATTATTTGGATCGTACTATAACCAGGATCAGTCGCCGGTACTTTAGGATCCGCAAAAGCCGCTGTAGAAAGTGTAGATAAAGCAAATAGTGAGCTAACGGCTAATAATGTAAATTTTTTCTTCATAATAAGATCTCTGTTCATTCGTTATGAATAATTTACAACAAAAGTATTCATAATTATGCGCAATACATCACAATGATATTTTCAAATAATGAAAAATAAGATCTATATTTTATATAACAGTTTAATTAACTCACTTTCTTCTATTGAATTTTTTATTTAAAAATAAACATTTCTATAATATTTAACAATTTGATTCAGGTTACATTCATACTCTATATCATTTAATTGGTGATAATTAATACGCTATCTAACGTATAGAGATAAAATGAAAAAACTAATTTTACCGCTTATGGTGACAGTACTATTAGCTGGCTGTAATGAAACAACAGCAGTTAATAATAAAGACTTTAGCCCTGAGCAAAAAGCACAAATTGAAAAGATTGCCAGCCAATATATTATTGAGCACCCTGAAGTTTTAGTAAAAGCATCAGAAACATTGCAAAAGCAACAGATGGAAAAGCAGGTACAATCAGCGAAGCAAACTGTTGTCGCTTATGCTGACCAACTTATTAAAGATGCTAAAACACCATATGTTGGCCCTAAAGATGCCAAAGTAAACGTTATTGAGTTTTTTGATTACCAATGCATGTTCTGCTCAAAAATTTCGCCTATCGTGAAACAACTTGAAGCTGAAAACCCCGATGTAAAATTCATTTTCAAAGAAACGCCAATCTTTGCATCACGTTGGGAAGCTTCAAAATATGCGGCAGATATGGGTAACTGGATTTTTGCCCATAAAGGCAGTGACCTTTACAGTAAATACCATAATGCCGTATTTGCCTCAGGTAAAGATGAAGGCAAATTAACCAAACAAGATGTTAATGATATTGCAACTAAGTTGGGCATTGATATTAGTAAGTTTGATGCGAACAATAGTTTTGAAGGCAACTTCCAGCTATTTAGTAAATTAGGTTTTCAAGGAACACCGGCATTAATTGTTATGCCAACAGATAATATAACCACAGACAATGTTCACATTATTAATGGCTACGATCCTCAGGGGCTTAAAGATGCCATTGCGGAAGTAAAGAGCAACGCTAAATAATTCAGTACGTTATTAAGCGAGTATCAAGCCAGTCAGGAAGACTGGCTTTTTACTATAAAAAACCTACGTAAACACGAAACTCAAGCCAATAAATATAATCTAGTAATACTGAAACATCTTTTGTACATCACGATAATCATTTGTTTGCGTTAATGACAGCATTAATAGAATACGGGCTTTTTGGGGATTTAGAGTTCCGGATGCAACAAAACCATATTTAGTGTCATCGATTTCTGCCGCAAGTGTTGTCGCGCCAGTAGGTACACGAGAACTCCGAACGACCATGATCCCGTCTTTACTTGCTTTAGCGAGTTGTTCGAAAATACCTTTATAAATATTACCATTACCAACACCAGCACTCACAATACCATCAAATTTTGCATCAATTAGCGCTTTAACAGGTAAGTCAGAGGCGTTGGAATAGTTATAAACGATCCCGACTTTAGGCAAGGCTTTCACTTTCGATATATCAAACTTAGAATCTTTCGTATTATGACGCTCTGGACTGCGTTGATACACCGCATCGCCATTATGGATATAACCTAACTCACCAAAATTAGGTGATTTAAATGTATCGACAGCTGTTGTACTGGTCTTAGTGACATCACGCGCATCCAAAATCACATCATTCATCGCCATTAACACACCGCGGCCTTTTGAATCAGTGTCAGCAGCGGTGATCACAGCATTGTATAAGTTAACAGGTCCATCAGCACTCATCGCGGTTGATGGGCGCATTGCACCCACTAATACAACAGGCTTATCACTCTTCACGGTTAAATTTAAAAAGTATGCTGTTTCTTCCATGGTGTCAGTACCATGTGTAATAACAATACCGTCAACATCGTCTTTCGCTAAGAGTTCATTGACACGTTTAGCTAACGTAAGCCATACCTGATCATTCATGTCTTGCGAACCAATATTCGCAACTTGCTCGCCACTGATATCGGCAATTTTTGTCATTTCCGGTACAGCATTAATAAGGGCATCAATACCGACTTGTCCTGACGTATACGCACTGCCTGTTGCCGATTGCCCTGCACCAGCTATTGTTCCACCCGTTGCTAATATCTTAATATTAGGCAGTTCACTACCTTGAGCAAAAGAGGATGATTGAAAACTTAAACCAGCAACCAAGATACCTAAGCAAACTAAATTCTTTTTCATTAATACTTCTCTCGATATTTATTACAAAATATTTATAAATTGAGAGTAGTTATTAATAGAAATCATTTTTGCGCAGAGAATCACCCTTCATATAAATGATAATTCGATATTCATCACACAAAGGAATAACGCAATACAAGCATTAACATTAATAAGACGTAATATTTTAATCAATCACATCAGAACAACATATTAATTATATTAATAACAAATTTTTAAGCACCAATAGCTGAGAATGGATCAACTTCAAAATAGTGGCTCTGACAACAATCTGCTAATTGAGCATCGACATAATGCTCAATCATTTCAAGAGATTCTGCTTCCCAAACACATTGAAACGTTTGATTATCAACATAAACTAAAGCAAGGTGTAATTGTAAATTAGATGGTAAATTGCACCCCATATACTGCGACTTAATGAAAAATTGCTCTTCATTTGTCATTTTATGTTCACTGGTAAAGAACATCACTGACCCTCCTTAACCGTTAAATTAACAATAAGTATAGGTCAGCTTTTTACATAATTAATTATGGGCGATATCTTTAACTGCACGTAAATAGGCTTTTTCAGATTCTATATACTCTAAAGACTTTTTGGCTCTTAACCATTCAGGATACAATAAATCTCTTTTTATCAATAAGTTATTTATAAAGGATTGTTGTTGTTCTGACGCCGGGTATTTTGTCTTAATACGTTGAATTTCAAACATCACATGAACTTTATTACTAACAATTTCTTTATAACTTTGAAAATCAAACTTTTGCAATTGCGGCCAAGTATCATAAAAAGCACTTAGACACTTTTGCTCTATGAGCGATAATTCATCGTCCATAATTTTGTACCACGCATAGGACTGTCCTAAGCGCTCATACATTACGCGTTCTCTTTCAGTATAATAAATCGGTGTTGTGTTATCCCTAACCTGTTGATCGATACTTCCCATCACATTCGACTGAGGTTGATATTTCACAAAACTACCTGTGGTTACTTTATTGTTCCTATTATTCAAATAATGCTAGATATTTTTGTCAATATAATGACAATTTATCTCAATCCGTATTAATTAGTTTATATAAAAGATGGATAAAGACTCATAGCTTTAGCAATAAATGACCACTATACATCATGTTAGATATTCCCCCTTTTTTGCACAGTAGTCTTATTTAACCTTCGATTATGTTTAGTTTGTAATCACTCTATGGTGGCATTTTAAACAGCAATGAAAGCGGCGTGTAAATTTTCATCGAAAAAACACAACACGCTAGGTTTTATAAGGGCTGGGAACAATTTTAAGGTATCCTATAGACTCCTTTTTTGCTTGGCGTTAATAACGACAAGCGAGCAAACGCTCATTACTCAGACTTAATTTATGCTTTACGATCAGAAAAGTCACATCCGCTACCCGAAAGGATTTTTTGCGATGTGGACAGTTTATAGTTTCACAGGTGCAGCTATTCTCGCCTCTATCATCTTCTCGCTGCTATTATTCCTTTCCATTGATGATGATCCATTAATGAAGTTTCTCTTTGGTGGATTGGCGGTTATTTTCGAACTAGGAAAATTCTTCGCATGGTACGAAGTTGGGGAACGTAAAGCACGTCGTAACTATACTGGCACACTATCTGCTTTTACTTTTTACGCCGTTCTTGCCGCAATTTCGATTGGTGGATCTATTGGCGGTATTAACAGCGCAACGAATAAAGCACAAAGTGAAGTTAACGTTCAAAAAAGCAAAATCAATGCATTCAACATGCAGATTGCAGCCATTGAAAAACAAATTGATCTCAATAACGTCGCAGCAGAAAAATACATTCAGATGGAGCGCATTGCCTCTGGTGTTGCACGCATTCAAAAACAAAATGATGAATTACGTAAGCAACAACAAAAGCTTGCAATGGAACGTGATAGCATTCCTGTCGTTAGCCAAGGCTCGGTTTTAGGATTGATTGATAGTCTTGCAGAATCGTTACATGTAACCCCTCAAGCTGCACAATTAGGTTTAGTGGTGTTTCTATCAGTATTATTAGATTTCTTTGCTGCATTCTTTGTAGGGTTAATCGGTGAAGAAAATCGTTTTCGTCATCAGTATCGCCATAACAAAGTGTTAGAAATGGCAGGATACAATGAATTTGACCAACCTAAACTGCTAGAACATTTTGACCCTTCGACGATTGGAACATCAGAAGTTAATGTACATGAGCAAGAGCCAGAAGAAATTATTGTCGAACCTGAACAGCCTAAAACCCCTTATGAATTAACCGTTGATGCGCTTAGTCATAACAAAGTAAATTGCAGTAAACGCGCTGTAAGTAAGTTTTTAAATATTTCAACCGATGAGGTTGATAGTATTTTCAAACAGCTATTGGATGAAGGTATTGTGAGTAAAAAGCCTAACAATCATTACCAATGGCATGGACTTACAACCACGACGAGTTAACGCATAACTGTGATAGATTAACCAAAATATCAGCCCGAAATAAGCAATTATTTCGGGCTTTTTTTGACTCAATATAATAATAGATTCTTACTTTGTTACACTTCTTATCAGTTAGTTTTCTAAAAGCAGAAAATGATCACATAATGTATTTTTAATTACAGCTTACCCAATTATTCCTCTGTAGAATCCAGTCACATTTATTTTCAATGTCTTAGCCATGATCCGTATTAAAGATTATAAGAAGCTGTTATCTCGTACTATTATCGCAACAAGTATTCTTGCACTTGTTGGTTGTGCTCAACCGTTATCACTAGAAAAGCAACCAAGCTATTCCAATGTTGATAATTTCAACACTAGCTTGTACCAAAGCTCTTTGCCTTATACCAGCATTCATCCTGATAAAACAGGCTTCTACCCTCTTGGTGATGGTCAAGCCGCATTACTTGCACGTTTGGCTATTATTGAACATGCACAAAAAACACTGGATGTTCAGTACTATATTTACCGTGATGATGCGACAAGTGGGTTGATGACATGGTATTTATATCAAGCTGCTGAGCGTGGCGTTCGTGTGCGCTTATTACTTGATGATATGCAAAATCGTGACGATCAAGCATTAGCAAGCCTCTCTGCTCATCCTAATGTTGAAGTACGCTTATTTAACCCATTTTCAAACCGTACTATTAAGCCATTAAGTTTCTTAACTGACTTTGATCGGTTAAATCGCCGTATGCACAATAAAGCCATTATTGCAGATGGTGTGTTTGCCATTACCGGAGGACGTAATATCGGCGACGAGTATTTCTCTGCCAATAGTGACGTAGAATTCGGAGACTTCGACCTCATTATGCTGGGTAAAGTGATCCCACAATTCGCACGTCAATTTGATGAATACTGGAACAGTAAACCAGCAACACCGATTGAAGCCTTAGTCTCATCAGCACATAAGCCTACAAAAGAACAACTGGCACAGTGGAAAGATGCTCAGCTTAAGTACATGTCATCAGACTATGCAAGTTCGCTAAAAAACCACCCAATGGTACAGCAGTTAATAGAAGAGACATTACCGCTATACTGGACAGATGCAGAACTGCTTTACGATACACCGTATAAAATTGCGAATAGTAAAGATGATTTATTGCTACATAAGCTATCAGAGATGATCGCGAAAGCAGAGCATGATTTCTTTTTAGTTTCACCGTATTTTGTCCCAACAGAAGAAGGGGCTAAAGTGCTAGCTAAAGCGGCAAAGAACGGCAAAAACATCACTATTGTTACCAACTCATTAGCTTCTAATGACGTTTTCGCTGTACATGGCTGGTATGCCAAATACCGTAAAATCATGCTAGAAGGTGGTGTTAAGCTATACGAAGTAAAAGTAGAACCCGGCCATAAAACAAAACACAAATGGCTAAGTCGCTCTCGTACAAGTTTGCATGCGAAAACGTTTATTATTGATAAATCGAAAATTTTCGTCGGTTCATTTAACTTTGATCCACGCTCTGCATACTTAAATACAGAGTTAGGCGTGATTGTTGATTCACCTAAATTCTCAGGTGAAGTTTACAACACGATCAATAACTCACTTGTTAAAGATGCTTACCGTTTAGCATTGGACGAAAATGGTGAGATCATATGGAATGATGATACAACGGGCAAGCAGTATACATCAGAGCCAGACAGTAGCATTTGGCTTAAAATGGGCGCTTGGGCGGCCGGTGTATTACCAATAGAGAAACAGTTATAAGTCGGTAAGATAACCATTAAATAGTGACAAAAAAGGCGCTCATTGAGCGCCTTTTTTATGCTTGATTTTTCAATTAGCCTTTATTGCGAAGTGTCGTTTTTTTCACTGCATTTTTTTCGATGTAATCGATGATCATGCCGGCAATATCTTTACCTGTCGCTTTCTCAATACCTTCAAGGCCTGGTGAAGAGTTAACTTCCATAACAAGTGGACCACGCTCTGAACGTAACAGGTCAACACCAGCAACACCTAATCCCATAATTTTTGCAGCTGCAACGGCTGTTTTACGTTCTTCAGGTGTGATCTTAACCAGTGCTGCGCTACCACCGCGGTGTAGGTTTGAACGGAACTCGCCTTCTGCACCTTGGCGTTTCATTGCTGCAATCACTTTATCGCCAATAACGAAACAACGGATATCTGCACCGCCTGCTTCTTTAATGTATTCTTGAACCATGATATTCGCTTTAAGACCCATGAAAGCTTCAATAACACTTTCAGCAGCTTTACGTGTTTCAGCAAGAACAACACCAATGCCTTGTGTGCCTTCTAATAGCTTAATAACGACTGGCGCACCACCAACCATATCAAGTAAATCTTTAACGTCATCAGGCTTACTTGCAAAACCTGTCACAGGCATACCAATACACTTACGTGATAGTAGTTGCATTGAACGTAACTTATCACGTGAGCGGCTTATCGCTACAGATTCATTAACGGTATATACACCCATCATTTCAAACTGACGCAAAACAGCAGTACCGTAAAATGTTACTGATGCACCTATACGTGGAATAATCGCGTCAAAATCCACTAAATCTTCACCTTTAAAGTGAATCTGAGGTTTTTGCGAGTTAATGTTCATATAACAACGCAGTGCATCGATCACTTTAATTTCATGGCCACGTTGTTCAGCGGCTTCAATCAAACGAGCTGTCGAATACAGTGAACGATTGCGAGATAAAATTCCAATTTTCATGACAACTAGCCTTGATTTTTAATAAGATAAGATGCTTCTGGATCAACAATAATACGATCATGCATAGCTGTACGCCCTAGTAGCATACGGAAAGCCATATTATCACGACTGGTTAGCGAAATTTCAATCGGCCACTGTTGACCATTAAAATCAATTGTAGAAACGATAAAGTAGCGCAGTTGCTCATCACCACCTGAGTTTCTTACAACGCGTTTATCAGCCACTTTAGCTTCACAAATTTGTTCTACGTCGGTGTTGTTATGGATTGGGTGAATCCAAAACTTCACCCAATCTTCACCGTCACGGGTAAATTCTTCAATTTTGAAAGTATGTAGGCACGAACTACGTGCACCAGTATCAATTTTTACATGAATATTATTGATACCCAGATCAGGTAATGCAGCAACTTCACGCCACCCAACAAGAAACTTATTATTTTTATTCACTATTGTATCTTTATTAACCATATTAGATGTCCAATATACTATAGAAGCATTAAACCCAATACCTTGAAATGATACTACTACAGTATAGAGAACATTAACCAGACCCTCTGGTATAAATTTTACATTGAAGAAATGTAAAATTTATAGCTAACAGCAGGGAAACAAATTGCTTATTTTCATTAAGCTAAGATTTTTCGCTCAGGACACCTCGGCGTATTTGGTCAAGTTCAATTGATTCGAACAAAGCTTGAAAATTACCTTCACCGAATCCTTGATTTCCTTTGCGTTGAATAATCTCAAAAAATACGGGGCCAATCACAGTTCCCGTGAAAACTTGCAACAAAATACCATGTTCATCGCTATCGATCAGTATTTTGTCATGCTGCAACAATGCAATATTTTCATCGTGACAATCAATCCTTTTATTGACCAGTTCGTAATAAGTATCCGGTGTATCCATGAAGATAACACCTAATTGACGAAGTTTTTTCACAGATGAAAGAATGTCATTAGTACTTAAAGCGATATGCTGAATCCCTTCTCCATTATATTGTTTTAAGTATTCTGCAATTTGAGAATGTTCATCGCTTGATTCATTGATAGGAATGCGGATTTTGCCACAAGGTGATGTCATTGCGCGAGATTTTAAACCAGTCAGTTTCCCTTTAATATCAAAATATTTAATTTCTTGAAAATTAGCAATTTTTTCATAAAAATCAGACCACTTATCCATGTGTCCAATTGCAACATTATGCGTAAGGTGATCAATCGTTAATAACCCTGTATCTATAGCGGCTAAACGCTGTTGTGCGTCTGGGTAATACTCAAAATCCACTTCATAAATATCTCGTTCGCCATAACGATCGACAAAATATAATAATGCACCACCAATACCTTCAATAGCGGGAATGTTGAGTTCCATAAGCCCAACATTATTTTCGCACCTCGTTGCACCATGCTTGATAGCATAGTCTAACGCCTTGTTAACCTCTTTCACCCGAAATGCCATCGCATTAACGCTTGCGCCATGCTGCAATGCAAACGAACTTGCTTGCGAAGCTAACTCGCCATTAACTATGAAGTTTATGTCCCCCTGACGGTAAAGCCACACCATTTTATGTTTATGTTTCGCTATTTCCGCAAAGCCCATTTGTCTAAATAATTTTTTAAGCTTAGTGATCCCAACTTTTGTTGGAGCAGTGTATTCAACAAATTCAAAACCATCAGTGCCTAATGGATTACATACTTTTGACATACAGTGACTCCTATAAAACTTATTGTTAACTCTTTAAGCTTTAGCAGCACTTCAAAATAACGAGCAGTTTTATCTTTCGTCATTGTTCATTTAATTTATTCTTCATTGTAACGTACTGTTTCCATAATATTTACATACACAAATAAGCCTCATGTTTCAGCTGTAAACGTTTATTTGTTCTATATTTAGGGTTTAAAGTGAATTTTACTAGTTAGGCAAAATCATGCATAAGCGAGACACTTTTCAGCTTCCTCGAAAAACGTCAGGTGTTTATCCTATTCATTCTACTTTGCCACTATTTAAAATTATTCGCGCTCACGTATTACAGAGCTTCTCTTTTTGTGAAAACTATCAAAAAGGCATTGTAAAAGATGATGATCCTGAATTTCTTCATCAATATCGCGTTACCATGCGCCGTATACGCGCCATACTTAGTCTCCATCAATCACTTTTCATTCCAGAACAACTAAAAGAAACTAATTTAGCTATCAAAAGTTTAATGCAGCCCACTAATTTACAACGCGATCTCGATGTTTATCTCATGCAAATGGAGCATTACTTTTACTTAGTCGAACATAAGCATCATCAAGGACTGGCACGCTTTTTTGACGATCTGCAGCACCAACGCCAAAAAGCCTATAAGAAAAATAAGCATTGGTTAAAAAGCGAAGAATATAAAACGCAATATAAGCTCATCTGTATACAGTTAAAGCAGCTATCGCCTCTCATGGAAGATCTATCTACACCACCACAAGAAATGATAAACACGCTATTCGTGAACTTAAACAATCGTATTATCACCTCAATGAAGGCTATTGATTCAAAAACGTCTGACGCGCAACTTCATCGCTTGAGAATCAAATATAAAAAATTACGTTATGGTTTGGAGTACTACCACCCATTAACAGAACAGTTATCACTTCGTTTGAAATTAAAAACAGTGAAGTTTCTACAAGCCAAATTAGGTGACTTCAATGACAGCTCGGTACAAATTGACTTTCTTAATCATTATTTAGAGCAATACAAAACAACGGGGAGACGTGCGAAGGCGATTGGTTTATTACTTCAAAAAGCACAACAACGGCACCTAGAAAATAAGCAGCAATTGATTAATGAAGTCATCCTATGTAGTCAAAATACTGCTTATTAATCATTATGATAGTAGCTTGATAATATCATCTTCTAAAGCAAATGGTTTTGTGGTGGGTGCATAGCGTTTCATTGGTTCACCCTCTCTTGAAATCAAAAACTTGGTGAAATTCCATTTAATATCATTGCCTAGCAGGCCAGGTAATTGTTTTACGAGATAAGAAAATACAGGTTCAGCATCACGCCCTTTTACATCCACCTTACTAAACATCGGAAATGTCACGCCATAATTGATTAGACACTCCTGTTTAATTTGGCTTTCAGTTCCAGGCTCTTGTCCACCAAACTGATTACATGGAAAACCAAGTATTACTAAGCCTTGATCACGATACTTTTCATATAATGCCTGTAATGCTTCATATTGAGGTGTAAAACCACACTTACTAGCAGTATTTACAACGAGTATAACCTTCCCTTCAAAAGCACTTAATGAAAGCGCTTCCCCTGAAAGTGCTTTAACCTCGAAGTCATAAATTTTTGTCATTCTCATTCCTATTTATTATTACTCGCTAATTGTCCATGTTATTCTGTGGACGTCCTTTTGTACGAAGTTAATAGCATGACAGATCTCAAACACTTATTTTTTTCTCTTGGCCTTGAACAACTTGATTTATCAGAAAAAGAGAAAAACATTATTAATGCTTTTATTCATGAATCAACACCTCGATTTAATGATATTTGCCACCAACGACAAGATAAAGAGCCTTTAGCGTTACTATTAGGCTATATGACGCAACAACATCACATTGCCTCGTCTCGTTGGACTGAACAACAGACCGCCTATCATCAAATGCAATCGGTATTTCAATCAACCGTAGGGGTTGAACACGCTAGCAAATTTATTAATCAAGATATCGATGAATATATTCTGATCACTCTACTATGGTTGCTTGTTCAAGGGGCAAATAAAATTGATTATAGTTATGCTAATGAACAAGCAGAGACGCTGTTAGATCACATTAGTGAAGAGATAAAACAGTCGAATGACAGTAAAAAAGATGAACAGCTTCGACAACGGTTACTGCAAGCATACTATCAAGGAAAAAATACGACGCAGCAAAGCCTTTTCACAAAACTAAAGCGTATGTTCAGGTTATCGCAACAACAATAGGAAATGACAGCATAACTTATCGCGATAATACGCGAACCAAAACGTAAATAGACTGTCACCTAATAATCTAAATATTTTGCTAACTCGATGAAATAGAGTCGTTATTTTACCGTTCTATTTTATCACCAAGACCATAGTATAAAATTTATACGCTCATGATCGTTGCAATGACATGCGCATTGTTAAAACGGAGTTCTAGATTGAAAAAGATATATCTCAATACTTATTTCGTCTGTGCCATGCTCGGCGCATTACTCAGTATCACTTTTTCCAGTCAAACCTTTGCGGCTACTGAGATTACAACGGGGTGGGTAACAAACCCACAGCATCCCCCTGTGCAAGTTAGGTTAGTGCTAACGGGTGAAAAAGACACAGCTAACCATACAGTTCAAGGACTGCTAGAAGTTAAACTTGATAAAGATTGGAAAACCTATTGGCGATCGCCTGGTGAAGGTGGTGTCGCACCATCTATAAACTGGGATATGTCTAGTAATGTTGAAAGTGTTGACTGGCAGTGGCCGATGCCAAAACGTTATGAGTTCTTAGGTGTTGAAACGCTGGGCTATAAACATGATGTTATTTTCCCACTTTCAATTCATGTAAAAGACATGAATAAGCCTGTATTCCTTGCAGGTAAATTAACCATGTCTTCCTGTACCAGTATTTGTGTACTGACTGACTATGAATTAGCACTTGATTTTAACCCTGAAAAACTCAGCTTATCGACTGACGCGATGTTTTTATACAACAAGGGTTATAGCCAAGTACCTAAATCGTCTCAAGCAGTAACATTGGATACTGTCTCTTATAACAAGGACAAAAAAGCAATTACGGTGGTTGCAACAAATAAGGCTGGCTGGATAAAACCAGATGTGTTGATTGACGGACATAATAAAGCCGTTAAAGACACCTCTTTTTTAGCGCCGAATGTTACGATTAAAGATAAAACACTGTATGCGGTATTACCGGTGACCAGTTGGTTTGGTACACCAAAGCTTGTTGGTGAACCACTTCAAATCACAATCGGTGATAATAATCTCGCTGTTGAGATCCCAGCAACAGCAACAGATACCCCAGTGATTGTGCCAAGTTCTAATAGTAACTTATTAGAAATAATTGGCATTGCGCTATTGGGCGGTTTAATTCTTAATATCATGCCATGCGTATTACCGGTATTAGGCATGAAGTTAAGTAGCGTTGTTTCAGCGAAAGGCTTAGAAAAACGCCAAATCCGTACCCAATTTATCGCTTCTGCTGCAGGTATTATCACCTCATTTTGGCTATTGGCTGGCTTTTTAGCATTAATGAAATTATCAGGCCAAGCGTTGGGCTGGGGAATCCAATTCCAGAGCCCTTGGTTTATTGGTGCCATGATTGCGATCACCGCCCTGTTTGGTGCAAATATGTTAGGCTTATTTGAAATTCGCTTATCAAGTAACACCAATACTTGGATGGCAACCAAAGGGGATAACTCACACCTTGGGCACTTTATTCAAGGAATGTTTGCCACCCTTCTTGCAACGCCATGTAGTGCCCCATTCTTAGGCACAGCTGTCGCGTTCGCATTAGGTGCTAATTATGTGACACTTTTTGCCATCTTCACCGCGTTAGCGATTGGTATGGCTGCACCATGGTTGCTCATTGCTCTCTTCCCACAACTGGCAAACGCATTGCCAAAACCTGGTCTATGGATGGATAGGGTTAAAACGCTGTTTGGTTTGATGATGCTGGCAACCAGTATCTGGCTATTAAGCTTAATGACTAGCTTCTTTTCTGCGGCGGTTGTTTGGGTGATTGGTCTACTGATCATGCTTGTTATCTTATGGCAATTAGGTCGTAAGAAAGGACGTAAAGCCGTTATCATCACAACAGCAGTTCTTTTACTGGGTGTTGCAGGTAGCCTTATCGTGGGTAGCTTAACCTCAAACCATTGGGCGAAGCCGCTAGCTGATGACCACCATTGGCAAACGCTAAACGTTGATAACATTGCAAAACAAGTTGCTGAAGGAAAAACAGTCTTTGTTGATGTTACGGCTGAATGGTGTATCACATGTAAAGCCAATAAAGTCGGTGTTTTACTGCAAGAGCCCGTATATTCAGCCTTATCTGCTGATAACATCGTGTTAATGCGCGGTGATTGGACGAAACCTTCTGACTACGTCACAGGCTTCTTACAGTCACATGGACGTTTTGGTGTACCATTTAATATTGTATATGGTCCTAATGCGCCTCAAGGTATCCCATTGCCCGTAATTTTAACAAGTGACGAAGTGCTTAACGCAATTAAAAAAGCAAGTAAGGAATAAAGGAATAAAGGAATAAAGGAATAACATACATGACAAGGACGTCTGCCAAAGGATGGCTTAAAAACATACTTATCACTGCTATATTAGTAACAGCAATAAGTATTATGGTTGATATCTGGCGAAATAAAGATTTAACGGTTTCTGTTGATAACCATTCGGTAGAAAAAACTATAAACCAGCATGATATTGATTGGCTAACTCTCAGTTATCAACAGCCTGTTGTACTCTATTTATGGGCAACATGGTGTCCAAGTTGCCGCTTTGTAAGTCCATCAATCAATTGGCTGCAGCAATATCAAAGTGATCTGAATATAAAGGTATTTAGTGTTGCTATTCGCTCTGGAGATGACCGTTCATTACGAGCATACATGAACAGTAAAGATTATCGCTTTCCTGTCATTAATGACCAAAATGGTTCTATTAGCCAACAATTAGGGATAAGTGCTACACCTACTATTCTTATTGTTAAAAATGGCGAAGTCTTTAATTCTACGACAGGTGTGACGACTCCTGTTGGTTTATTCGCTAGAGTAATGGCCGCAACATATTTATAAATAAAAAGCCCAGCTAGAGTAGCTGGGCTTTTTATCATCTAATTGTCATTGTGGTTTCGGCATACGTCTAATTTGCCAAAAATGTCGCTTCCAATAAGGATTATCTAAGCGTGAAATCATCACACCTTTTGATTGTGACGCGTGCATAAATTCTGAATTGCCTAAATATATTCCAACATGGCGTGTATTACGTCCCGTTCGGAAAAAGACTAAATCCCCTTCTTTTGCACTGTTACGTGAAACTTTACGTCCCTTTTTCACCAATTGTAATGTTGTTCTTGGCAACATCATTTGGTAAACACTGGAATAACCTACTTGCACAAATGCTGAGCAATCAATGCCTTTCTTTGTTGTTCCACCAAGACGATAAGGTGTTCCTTTCCATGAATGGTAAACACCATCAAACATACCTGTATCTACAGAAGCGTTCTTTTTCAAACCTTCTTCCAACATATCATTGCTAACAGCAATTTTTTTGTCTACTGACGTTGTTTCAGCAGCCTTATTGTTTGATGTTTTATCATTTACAGAGTCAGTCGAAGAACACCCAATCATTGACACAAGCGCCAATGCAAATAATGCGTGTTTATTATATTTAAATCCGTTCTTCAAAATTTAGCCTGTACTGATCGTTTGATAATACTTTTATTGATTATGGCTTAAAATAATACCAATAATAAGGACAAAGTGCACACTATCAGAATAAATTTGACCTATTCCAAACAATAACAATTCTAATATCTTAAAATTAGATACAAACATTAAACGTATACGCTCAACAATATGACCTCAATACAATTTCATAATTATAATCCCCATTATGAGCAAGAATTGTCTCAGCTTTACTATGACGCTATTACAAAAATTGCGCCTGCTTATTATCATCCACAACAAGTCAAAATATGGGCTGATTATCCGCGCAAACACCCAAACGAATTTGCTAAATTATTAACACAAGGTGCTGTAATAATGGCAATTAACAATGAAGGGAGTGTCATGGGGTTCGGTCAACTTCATCCGAAAAATTATATTGCTTTACTCTATACCCGGCCTGAGTTTAATCGCTTGGGTGTCGCGAGTGCTATTTATAGTAAGCTCGAACAAATAGCACATATAAGCCATCAAACAACACTGAGTGTTACAGCCAGTAAACTCTCTCTACCCTTGTTTAGCAAGCTAGGTTTTGAATTAATCGATACAGAAATTGCTATCCGTGACGACATTACGTTCGAACGCTACAACATGGTAAAATTATTGTAGGGAAGGAAAAAAAAAAGCTTACTGTTAAGTAAGCTCAAAAATTTATACAACAGAAGAGATAAAAACTACGTCTATAACGTATTGATTATCTATATATAATTTTTACTTTTATCCTATTTAAGATCCAGTCATTTACTTATCTATAAATACATATGCGATTATCTTCACGCCTAGATTGAAAATGTAACTGTTAATGTTATTAACAAGCAATATATCATCTGACCAGATACCGTATATTTTTATAAATCGTGATAACACACTATAAAATGTTAATTATTTGTAAACCCACACTATCACAATAATAACTATTTAGGTAATGTATAAAGATGTAGTCATGCGACATAACTTAAACAGCATAAGGAGTATATGTGCTGGCTTTAATTCGAATTACCATCGCAACCCTTTTTATTATCATTACAACCTGTTGTGCACTACTTTACTGCCTAATAAACCGACCTCGTGCACCTAAACATGTCTACACCTTTTGCCGCTGGTTTAACCAATTGCAAAAAATTACAGGTGTTCGTGTTGAGCAACGTGGACTCAGTAACAGCGCCAATATTGCTAATGCCGTCTATATATCCAATCACCAAAGTGTTTATGACTTTGTTACGACCCCTGGTATGTTGCAACCAAATACCGTGTCACTAGGGAAAAAAAGCTTATTATGGATCCCTTTCTTCGGGCAGCTTTACTGGATCACGGGCAATATACTGATTGATCGTGAGAATAAAGCCAAAGCGCGTAATACCATTCAGCAAGTTGCTGATGCTATCCACCAGCGAAATTTATCTGTCTGGGTTTACCCAGAAGGCACGCGAAGCAAAGGACGTGGATTGCTGCCTTTTAAGACAGGAGCTTTTAGAATGGCGATAGAAGCAGGTGTACCTATTATTCCTGTCGTGATCAGTACGACACACAATAAGATTGATTTAAATAAACTTGATAACGGTACTGTTATAGCTGAAATGCTAGCCCCAATCGACACTCAAACATTTAAATCGACTGACGCAAGACAGTTAGCTGAAAAATGCCATCAACTTATGGCAGAAAAGATCGCCCAACTTGATAATGAATTATCGCAAGATTCTTATTTGGCGAGTGAAGATACATCAAAAGAGAATAAAGCCTAAAATAATTACACCCAATGAGTTTCATTGGGTGTAAATTATATCAACAATCTAAGGCTTAGATGTAAAGCTTAGCAACATCGCTAGGCTCAACTTCCACACCTTCAAGACTTTCGTTCCAGTTCAAACCAACAAGAACACCGTCTTCAGCTAATGTGATCATCCAATCTTCTAAGAAAATATCTAGTGGCAATTCACTTGGTTGGAACTCAGCCCACTCATCAGCACATTGCGCTTTCGCATCTTCTTCATTTGACCAGAATGGCATTACTTCCGAATCTTCAAACTCAGATGAAGCAACAGATAGCCAATCACCTTCTTCATTACGAAGGCTCCAAACAATACGTGTATTTTGTGTTTCTTCAACAAACATTAATTTGTTAGCTTGGATATCTGACGTTAATTTAGTCATCTATTTTCTCTCAGTTGTAAACCTAAATGGCAAGCAACCATAGCTTATATCACCACAGCACTCTAACCCATGAAGTTTAACAAAAAACAGAATAAACAGTGATTAAATATTGTTTATATTTTTATGCTATATAGAGATAAAATAATATTGACATATACCTATTCAATGGCAAAATGTCGCGATTATCGTCTAGGTTCATTCTGTTCCACCCGATATGGCAAAGTCTTGCCAACACATTACATCAAACATTTACACTTACTGTTAGGTCAATCAATGCAATCTCGTCGTGCTGGAAATATGCTGGCGGCATTTTCTTTTGTGCTTTGGGGAATTCTCCCACTGTATTATCAGTTCTTGCCACAAGCCAATATTAATGAATTACTCGCACTAAGACTTATTTTTTCAGTGCCTGTTATGTTATTAGTCATAGTACTACTTAAACGGCCTTTACCTAACGTTACGGAACTGTTGGCAGATAAGAAATCGTTCTTCATGTGCGGTGTTGCTGGCTGTATTATGAGTGTATCTTGGTATGCTTTTACCTGGGCGATTACCCACGGTGAAGTGCTTGCCGCAAGTCTTGGTTATTTTATTAACCCATTATTTGCTATTGCCTTAGGTATGTTTTTCTTAAGAGAAAAGCTCACAAAAGCTCAAGTAATCGCTGTGGTTCTGGCTATCTTAGGTATTGCTTATCAAGTCTGGCAGTACGGGGGATTACCTTGGTTGTCTCTTCTTATGGGCAGCTTTTTTGCTATCTATGGATTAACCAAAAAGTATATAAGATATGATGCATTAACCTCGGTGACTATTGAAGCCGCTATCCTTACCCCCTTTGCTGTAATTTATATGCTGTGGCTTTACTTCTCTGGTGATAGTGTGTCGTTAACATCAGGTACGACTACATTCCTATTATATGTAGGCTCTGCGCCAGTTACAGTCGCACCCTTAATCTTCTTCGCTTTAGCACTGAATCGTACTAGCTTAACAATGGTTGGATTAATGCAATATATCGAGCCAACATTACAGTTCTTATTAGCCGTGTTCTTGTTTGGTGAGGTCTTTGATCATACTAAAGCGATCAGTTTTAGCCTTATTTGGGCAGGTTTGATCTTTTGTACGCTTGAAGCATTACCCAACTTATTCGATAAAAAGCGTAACGTTACCCTGCCTCACTCGTAATTGTCTTAAATGTAAACACCGTGCGTTGTACGGTGTTTTTGTTTATCCTTCAATTATTGTCCAAATAAGAACGTTTTATCATGTCATCAAACCCACCTTCAGAGCTACAGCAACTACAAGAACAACTCCGTCACTTTGCAATACAGCGCAATTGGGATCAGTTCCATACCCCTAAAAACTTAGTAATGGCCTTAAGTGGTGAAGTGGGTGAATTAACAGAAATTTTCCAATGGTTAACCCCCGAGCAAAGCCAACACCTTTCAGTTGAAAAAAAACGGCAATTAGAAGAAGAACTTGCGGATGTGATGATGTACTTGGTTCGATTAGCGGATAAGTGCGATGTGGATATTTTAGAGGCTTGCCAGAGAAAGATAATAAAAAATGCTGATAAATACCCTATTGAGAAATGTTATGGATCAGCGAAAAAATATAATGAGTTATAACAGCGTTCAGTAAGAACAAAAAAGCTGGCGATTATAGCCAGCCTTTTTCATTTACTTGCCAACTATTTTTGGCCAACACCGCGATTTTCTTTTTTCGCTAAAGCAATTTTACCAAAGCCTAGCTTACGAAAATAACTATCACGATAGTCACGGGCAGCTTTACTTGAATTTGAAACTGCTTCAACTTGCAATTCCATTTTTAGAAATGACGTTAAGTCGATACCTTCTGCAGCAGCTACCGCTTCATGAATATTACGGTATTGATCAAATGAAAAAATAAGCTCTTTTTCTTCATTTTTGTAGGTATAGATAATAGTGCGTGACATAACGTCCCCAGTAGAGCATAAAAATGGATACGAAATTTACCGTATATCCTTTTAAGATGGAAGCTTAAACAACGCGGTATTATTTAATAAATCCGTCACCATTAAACTATACCTCGATAGCTGCTACCTGCTTGGTTGTCAGATCATTATTTATATCGTTATTAGAAACAAAGTCTTGTAATAATTCATTAGCAAAAACATCTTGTTGCGACATTGGTCGATAGTAATAAAAACCTTGAATATAGCGTACCCCCACAGATTGAATAAATTCAACTTCTTTAAGATGCTCTACCCCTTCAACAACAATCTCAGCATTGGTGATCTTACCGAGTTGTACAGCTAAGCTAAACAGGTCTTTACCTCGCTGTGTTTCTAGATTCAGTACCAGTGTTCGATCAATTTTTACTTTATCAAAATCAAAACGCGATAAATAAGCCAGTGATGAATAGCCAGTACCAAAATCGTCTAATGCTACGGCAATGCCTAATTGATGTAATTGATCGATGACTTTCGCAACATCGGCTTCATTTTGCACCAATAACTCTTCAGTGATCTCAATTTCAATTTGAGAGAATGACAGTGAGCTCTCTTCAATATGTGTTTTAATCGTTTGGACAAAATTTTTCTTTAAGACAGTATCTGGTGAGATATTTATCGATAATCTAATGTTCTCATTCACTTTCGCAAATCGTTCGCCAGCACGTAATGCTTTGTCAAAAACCCAATAATCTAAATCTGGCATTAACCCTAATTGATTAAAGGCGGCTAAAAACGTCGGCGGTAAAATCTTTCCATCCTTATCATGATAACGAATAAGTGTTTCAAAACTAATGATCTTATTCGTATTCACATCAACCTGAGGTTGAAAATAGAGTAAAAACTCCCCTTCAGCTTGTAGCCGTTCGATCTCTTTTTGTGCTTTTAAATTTCGATGTAAAGACGGTATAAAACTGGTTAAACGTGTTTTAACTTCAATCTCATCACTGGTAAATAAGCGATTGGAGAAGACATCGGACACACCAATACCAAGGTTACGCTTATCCATTAGTTTAAAGAATGGGTAATAGATCGCGACACCAATTAGGATGATAACAGCCTGTAATATTGCGCCAGAAATAGCCCCTCCTGTTGCAACATAGCCGCTTAATAAAGGCGGCATTAACCAGCTTTGGATTTCACTTAATGGTGGCACAATTCCCCAATACATCGCCCCATAAGCCACCACAAAACCAATTGCAGGTGCAATCAGAAAAGGAATAATCATGATTGGATTAAATATAACAGGCACACCATAGAGCACCGGCTCATTGACGTTAAAAAGACACAAGATAAGGGACGCTTTTGCTAATACTTTATAGCCTTCACTTTTTGCAAATAACAGCATACAAATAACTAAGCTCAATAAGTTGCCGCTACCACCAATGCCCGTAAAGAAATCATAAAAATTGGTGCTGATAATATTAAGATCTGCACCAAAATTATGCCATGCTGAAATATTCACCATAGTGATATCGTAAAGTTCAGCTTTGTACATATGAAGTACATTATGGCCATTGATCCCTACGGACCAAAACGCCCCGCGCAATAACTCATAAATAAGGCCATCAACAAAAGAGGTAGGATCAAGCGAGGGTAATAATGAAGATGAAATGCTTACCGAATTAACAACAAAGTAAATAAGCTGACTGGATGTTATCAATGCACCAATGGAGACTATCGCACCTAGTAGCATGTTTGCTGAGCTGTCGATGACGGAGTCGCGATCACTGCCTCTAAAAACACGAAATTTCTTTAATCGAGAAATCAGTCCACAAGTAATATATGCCGTTAATAACGACAACGGAAAACTATTAGGTAATGGCATAATTTGCGATAAAAAGCCCCATTGGTAGGACACCACAAAATACACAGTTAATGCACTGGCTATTGAGACCCCTTTAGGGATACGTTTTACAGAAGAGAGGTATGTAACAAGATAAAAGTTGATCAATATAGGAAACATCAAACCCGTTGATTCACCTACATACCTTATCGTGCCAGTTAATGAGTCATAGCCGTAGTACTCACAGAATACCGCTATAAGTTCACAGAACGTCGAGATTAATGCCAGCGGTAAGGCCATGATAAAGACATTCGAAACAGCAACAAGATATTTATTCGACGAGAGCTCTGACATTACTCTGTAAACAGTCATAACTATTTTCTTATTTAATTATGATAAATACTATCAGCTCGATGCTGCCTGTATTTCACTACTCAATACCAACATTCGTGTTGATAACATCAACTAATCATCACGAACAACGCTAACTAATTATTTTATTTCAATAAATTATACTATCAATCATATCAGTTTATTATACATGAAAATTTATAAAATACTGTGCTACCTATCACTTCACACAAAACATGTAAGAGATTGTTAATAAAGTATACTTCGAACACTATTTAAAGCTGCATATCAAAGAAATAAGAGATAAATACCGTTATGTAACCACAGGAGTAATAATTAAAATGTGACATGTTTTAAACGTATTCTCGTTAATAGGGCATGGGTAAAATCATACACTGCCTTTTCCCATACTTATACACAGAAACAGTGGATAACTTTACTAACGCTGTGAAAAAACACACTTTTCGTATGTTTTTTATACAGGTGGGATTTTTAAATAATCAGTAAGTTACGATAGTAAGTCAAAATTATCATGTAATTCTCATTATGATTATTTTTTAGTTAAATAGTGGATAACTTGATTCTCACTACCACGCCATACCAAAGCAGGATCTCGTTGAGATTCTTCGTATTTTCCATCAACAAGAACATCGATAAGATCAACAATTTGCTGTTGCTGCTCAGTTAACTCAGCGAACGTGTACCCCGTCCATAACCAAATATCTTTACCAATACATTCACTACGGACACGTTTTACCAACTTTAAAATATCAGGCACGTTGTTTGGGTGTAACGGATCACCTCCAGATAAAGACAAACCACGGCGTTTAATTCTAGTATCGTTCAAATCATTAATGATCTGATCTTCCATCTCTTGGCTAAAAAAGTGCCCTGCATCTAGTCGCCATGTACTCTGGTTATAACAACCTCGACACTGATGAATACAGCCAGAAACAAATAAACTTGCACGAGTGCCCGGTCCATTAACAATATCGACAGGGTAATAGTTGTGATAATTCATATTGGTCACCTACACTCTCTAGTAATTTATTAAATAATAATCTTAAAAAGAAAAAGTGCCCTCTCAGGCACTTTTATCTTGTTACACTATGCACTCAAATAGAAATTACATGTGTTTAACACGACGTTTCACTTCTTCTTGTTTACCGAAGTTAAACGGGCGTGCGTCAGGGCTACCTAAGTAACCGCATACACGGCGTGTTACTGATACCTTAGATGGCTCGTGGTTACCACACTTAGGACATGTAAAGCCTTTACTTGTACAGTCAAACTCACCCGTAAAGCCACACTCATAACACTCATCAATGGGTGTATTAGTACCGTAATAAGGAACACGCGAATAGCTGTAATCCCATACATCTTCTAGTGCTTCAAGGTTATGCTGAATATTTGGGTATTCACCGTAACAGATGAAGCCACCATTCGCGATATCAGGGTAAGCCATCTCAAAGTCAATTTTATCGTATGGGTTTACTTTCTTTTCAACATCTAGGTGGAAGCTATTTGTGTAGTAGCCTTTGTCCGTCACACCTGCAACAACACCAAATTCTTTAGTATCGATTGCACAAAAACGACTACATAGGTTTTCACTTGGCGTACTGTATAAGCTAAAGCCATACCCCGTTTCTTTCTTCCATGCATCTGTTGCATCGCGTAAACGCTGAACAATGGCAACCGCTTTTTGGCGAAGCTCTTCACTGTCGTATACATGCGTATCATTGCCATATAGTGCATTCACTGTTTCATGAATACCAATATAGCCAAGCGAAATTGAAGCACGACCATTTTTGAAGATTTCTGATACGTCATCATCTTCTTTAAGGCGTACACCACATGCTCCTTCCATATATAAAATAGGGGCTACACGTGCTTTCACTCCATCAAGACGGGAGATACGTGCATCAAGTGCACGACGAGATAAGGCCAAACGCTCATCTAATAAAGTAAAGAAACGCGCTTCATCCCCTTTTGCTTCTAATGCAATACGTGGAAGGTTAATACTTACAACACCAAGGTTATTGCGGCCTTCGTGGATCAACTCACCATTTTCTTCATACGGACCAAGGAAACTACGACAACCCATCGGCGTTTTGAATGAACCCGTTACTTCAACTAACTTGTCATAGTTCAAAATGTCTGGGTACATGCGCTTAGAAGCACACTCTAACGCCAATTGCTTAATATCGTAGTTCGCGTCATCTTGTTTATGGTTTAACCCATCTTTAATGGCAAACACAAGCTTAGGGAATACTGCCGTCTTATGATTTTTACCCAAACCTGAAATACGGTTCTTCAAAATAGATTGTTGAATTAAGCGTGATTCCCACGACGTACCTAAACCAAAACCGAAAGTAACAAACGGTGTTTGCCCATTTGCGGTATGTAATGTGTTTACTTCATATTCTAGTGATTGGAATGCGTCATAACATTCTTTTTCAGTACGCGCATTAGCAAAAGCAACTGGGTCTTCAATGCCCCACTCTTTTGCTACTTCTAAATACTTTTTATAACTAACAGTAACATAAGGTGCTAATACTTCATCAATACGGTTGATGGTTGTTCCACCGTAGATGTGGCTTGCTACTTGTGCAATGATCTGAGCTGTAACTGCTGTTGCGGTAGAAATAGATTTAGGAGTATCAATCTCTGCGTTACCCATTTTAAAACCATGGGTCAACATGCCGTTTAAATCAATCAGCATACAGTTAAACATAGGGAAGAAAGGAGAATAATCCAGATCATGGAAGTGAATATCACCACACTCATGTGCTTTAACAATGTCACGCGGCAACAAATGTTGAGTCGCGTAGTGTTTAGCAACAATACCAGCCAATAAATCACGCTGCGTTGGGATCACTTTACTGTCTTTATTCGCGTTCTCATTAAGTAAAGATGCATTGCTTTGCTCAATCAAACCACGAATTTCATTATTTAGGCGGCTTTTCTTTTCACGTGCAATATCGCGATCATGGCGATATTCAATATAGGCACGGGCAACTGTTTTGTGAGGACCAATCATCAATTGATTCTCTACAGCGTCCTGGATAGCGTGAATATCTACTTCTTCAGCATGCTGGAATTGAGCTAATGTCGCTTCAGCAACAGACATTGCATCCACTTCACTCATATTCATGTCATTGATTGACTGAGCTGCACCCATTACCGCTTCTTTAATGCGTTGCATTTCGAAAGGTACACGGCAGCCATCACGCTTAATCACAACAAGTTTCACACTAGGCTCCTAAATATACAATATTCATTACAGTGTCACGTAAACACAAAATATAGGCATTCGGTATACACGCAACAACAAGATGTGGGTATTAGGCGAGATTTTCAAAAAACAAACATTGATCCAAATCAATTTGTTTTAAAGAGAGATTACGATACGAACGATGCATCTGATGCGTCACAAAATTCTTTATAAAAGCAAATTTACATATACGCTTGTCAATAAAATTATTTGGTATTTAAGTAAAAATAATGAGAAAAAATTCTTGATTTTTTGCTGAATGAAGTAGACTGATTAAACACTTTTACCAGGCTGATTTGAATATTTAATGGATGGCTTAACACTTACACAGCGTATCAATAAAGTAACCTATAAAAACCTTCGTATTGGTTTTTTATGGTCATCTAAGATATCTCTGATGATCTTATCTTTAATGTTAGTCACATTATGGCTCAATCATTTCACTAATGACTCTGATATATCATTTTTGTTAACAGCCCAGTTTACTTGGCAAATGATACTTTCTGGTTTCGGGATCATTTATTTTAATCGCAGCACTGAACCTGCAAATTATCGCTTAGTGAGTGCCTTTTATAGCTTCACCTATGGTTTGAGTTGGGGAGCAACTATCTTAATCTTAGGCCTGTATGCACAATTCACTTTACTCTCTGAAGTATTAGCCAACCTGACGACTATGGTGGCATTACTTGGATTTTATACCTACCGAAATGCCTTATATTTAGCGATTACACCAATACTTGCTTTGAGTACTTGGATAACAATCAAAGATGAGCACTTAACATTACTGTTTTCGTTTGAAAAGTTTATGATCACTCTCATCATCATTGAATCTGGACGCCGTGTGCTATATCGCTGGTTCAGTAATCGTATTCAACAAGAACATGAGAATAAACGTTTACTAAAAGAGTTAAATCAACTCGCTTCTCGTGACCAATTAACCCAAATTAAAAATCGCCGTTTTTTCCAAATAGAACTTGAGAAGCAAATTAAAAATAGCCAACGCTTACATATCCCTTTGTCTCTAATTTTAATTGATATTGATCACTTTAAAGCATTTAACGACAGTCAAGGCCATATTGCGGGGGATGAGTGTTTAAAATTAGTTGCAAAAGTGATTGATGCAAGCTTGCTTCGAGGCACAGATAGTGTTTCTCGTTTCGGTGGAGAAGAATTTGCGGTTTTGTTACCAAATACCAACCTTGATGGCGCTATTTTAGTCGCCCAACGTATTCAGGAAAACTTAACTAAAGTAGCGATTGATCATCCCGCCTCACAAACCAGTCATATCGTGACAATCAGCCAAGGTATAACGACTTATGAGGAAAGCCAACGTTCAACGCAATTTATAGAAAAAGCAGATCACAATTTATATGATGCAAAAAAATCAGGACGAAATTGTTATATCGCTGCTTAGTAAATACCGCACTTTGAGCTATGTATAATAACCATCTGTGGCTGTTTTGGTCATATTGCGTCAACGGCTTGCCGACATTTAGATACTCGTATCGACATTACACTTTTATAGTGTTCTGCTTGCGCTTTGATATACACAGCGCAGCCAGCACGATCATGAGATATCCATGCCTTTTCTGGCTCAAGCGCTACCTTTTTCCCTTCAGGAAAGACATAGTTCAAAATAACATTGCCATTAGGTTGAATCGCAAAACTATAAAATCGATCTAAATGCTCTAAATAGCCTACTGTTAAAAATAATACAGGTAGAAAAGAGCACTTAAACACAATGCTTTTAACGGTTAATGACTTAAATTTCATGTATGCTTCTACACGCAGCACAACATAGACCAATACAATAGATAAAGCAGCAAACCACGCAAGGATCTTAAATTTCCCCCACGAAACTTCGGGTTCAAGCAGTAGTATTTCCACCTTAGATTCCTTTCTAAAACAAAGCTGACAGTAAGATGCCACAAAAGTTATAACTCATGATTTTTGTTTGAGATAACACACTGCATACGATATTAAGAATAGCTTTCAAGTGGTGTGATAACTCACTCCAGAAAACTATGTTTACCAAGAATAGTGAAACTGAATTTTCATCATAAATATTATAATAAGGCTAAAAAGTTAACCTAAAATAAGGAGAACATAATCCCGTATTTATTCTTTTTTGCGATTCAATTCATACTCGCTAATATTTGTCATGCACACTCATTAACGTTAATGACGTGGAATTTTCAATGGCTAGCGGATCATCCCAAAAACGACATACAACGAACAGCAAAAGACTACCAAGTATTAAAGCAAATCTTTCTTACTCACCAACCCGATATTCTCGCCTTTCAAGAAGTCGATAGTGCCTCAAGCCTTCATCGCATTGTTCCTAAAGACCGCTATCAAATATACATATCATCAAGAGTCAAAAACAAAGACGACGTTTTTAATGGGATCAACCAATTCACTGGTTTTGCCGTTAAAAAAAACCTTACCGTTAAAGAACACCCAGATATAACCACGTTGAGCTCTCCCGCTATAGCATTAGGAAACAAGCCGTATTACCCACAAAAGTTACGTTATGGTTCAGCAATTAAAGTCAATCTTAATCAGCATGATATTATCGTTGTGAATGTACACTTAAAATCAGGTTGCTTTACTCCTAAACAGCTAAAGAACAACCGTAAAAAATCCTGTCGCACACTGAATTTACAACGAACATTAATCCAACAATGGATAGAACAGCAAGAAGTGAAAAGGCAGCCTTTTATCTTAGTTGGCGATTTTAATCATCGTATATCTCTTAATACAACAAATAACAAAACTTACTTTTTCTCCAATAATAATCAGCAAGGTTCTTTAAAATGGCTTACTCATAATGTTAAAGGTAACTGTTTAACAAAAAGAAGAAAGAAGAATAAAACCTATTATCGTCGTTATAAAGAATTAATTGACCATGGTTTTAGTAGTGAACATTTTACTATCTCATCTATCCAGCAGGTACCTTATTCCTTCGAGCAAGTATCAACTTACCAATTGAGTGATCACTGTCCAGTTATCTTTAGCCTCAGTTTTACACCGTTTATTTCTTCATGACTTATTAAGAGTCAAAGAAAAGCCCACTTACCGACACCCTACGAGAAAGTGTAAAATAAGTGGGTATTGTTCATCAAATTTTATTCTGTCGCGTAATTGGAGCCATTGTAGTAACGTACATCAGGCACAATATTATGTTTATTCAACAAGCGGTACATTGTTGCTCTTGAAACACCAAGATCTTTTGCAGCTGATGCTACTTGACCACGGTGAGTTTCTAATACAGCAACCAGTACGTCTTTTTCTGCCTCATCTTTAATATTACGTAAACTTTGCTTCATATTAATTTTCTTAGGTAAGTCGAAGTGTTCAACACCCACTTCATTACCATCTGTTAATAACGAAACGCGTTTAACTTGATTTATTAGCTCTCGTACATTACCCGGCCAGTTATAACGGAGAAGTAACTGCTTTGCTTCTTCATTATACTGAGTTGCAATGGTGTTATATTCGCTTGAATACTTATGTAAGAAATATTCAGCTAAAGCAATAATATCAGCACCTCTTTCACGTAACGTTGGTACTGAAATATGGAAAACATTAAGTCGGTAAAATAACTCTTTACTGAATGTTTCATTCGCAATTGCTTGTTCTAAATTAGCACTAGAGCAGGCAATAACACGAACATCACACTCTCTGGTATCTTCTAAAGAGTCATTAGTCGGTTTTTGTAAATAAGCGAGAAGCTTCTGTTGCAAGTTTTTAGACAGTTCTTCAATACCATTAAGTAAAACCGTACCCGCTTTTATCGTGTTTTCAGATACATGTTCACCGTCTGAATTTAAAAAGGCTATTTGCTCATCATCGTCCATAACTGATGCGCAATTGATCATAGTAAAACTGTCATTTCTTCGTTTACTTAAATTATGGATAGAATTCGCAATAAGATCTTTTCCGGTTCCTTGCTCACCGCTAATAAAAATATTAACGTCTGTCATTGCAACACGCCGAACCATATCTCTCAAATGCTTAATTGATTTAGATTCACCAAATAAACCGATATCTTGCTGAGCATCTGTCCAAGAATTAGATTCAATTTCTAACATGCCTAATTGATGGCCGACAGTTTCCAATAGATGCGTCGATGGAATGGGAATTGAAAAATAATCAACACAATAATTATTTATAAATTGACAAATAGCATCCATACCAAGCTGTTCTTTCTTAATTACAGCAATCCATTTTACTTGCTTGGTTTTATTTGCCCTTAAAGAAATGCTATTTAAACTAAAATCATTATTACTAAGATCGACAATACAAATGCAAGGACTATATTCTTCCAAGATGGCATCAGCAGTACGAAGGTCATAACAACAATGTGTTTTCCATCCAGTTTGTTCTAATAACGCAATCCAAGGTTCATAAGTACAGCCAATAGCAACGAGTTTAGCTTTGAACGTTTTCTTATCACACTGTGCTAGCATTGAAGCCACCTTTATAATATCGTTGATTCCCCTCTTTTTTATAATATAGGCAACAAATGAATAATATGCCTCGTATTAATACCGCTAAATAAATAAAATATATACTATTTATTTTGCATACCAAAATGCAAAAAATACATTATTATATCTAATTCATCATCTTATTTATTAATTATAACTGTTTTTATGATGTTATATTTTTATCTAATTCTTTTTTTGACAAATAAATACAAGAGATAAATCCATTTTAAATATCTAATTAATTATGTTGTATTGTATAACTATATTTACATTCTTATTATAATAAGAAATTAAACAGCCATGACGGCAACCACATAAATTTCATTTTTGTTGTATCAGGCTCACCAGATCCATAAACATTAACTGGGTTATTTTGACTATCTATTGCCTCTTCATTCCCTACGATTTGGTATCCATTCTTTGCTCGTGAACGAATACTCTCCTCAATTTCAGCGACAAGCTGATCGTTGCCACGACAAAAAAGTCCCATTTCAGTATTATAGTGATTAGAACGGTTATCAATATTGTACGTCCCCACCATCACTTCATTTTGAGCATCACCATTGCGTTTATAAATTTGTGTTTTTGAATGCATTCCCCACCGTGCATTTTCCACCGCTTTACTCACTGAAGCCGTTTCATTTAGCCATTCGCCAGCATGGAGATAGATATGCATTCCCTTAGCTTGCCAATCATAAACATGACTATAGAGTTGTGCCGCTACATAAGTGGCATCGGTTGAGGATAAAGAATTGGTGTATAACGTCATATCGATATTTTTATCGAGTAATATTTGCATTAAATGCTCTGATTTTCGATTATTCAGTAAATGTTGTTAAACCATATCTAATAAAGGGACTGTAAAAATCACTTGCTCTATAATCGAGTATTTATGTTAATTTATAATATTTTTTTATCAATTATGAATACCACAATTTAAAGTCAAAAAAAAACCAGTAATAAACTAAGTTATTACTGGTTCTGAGAGTATTACTGTTTTATTTTTAACTTTTAAAAAAAATAGTTTTTATTTTCTCTTTCAAGCTATACATAATCATTAAATAGTTTTAATCAAACTTGATTGTAGATTCCCCCCAATGTGCAATTTCACCTGATTTTATTAATTGGGCTTCGCTAGGTGCAACATGCTTTCCTGATAGATCTGTCGGGGTAAATTGCTCAATATTTTGCGCTGAGAGATCGACGAGACTAGCATCCCCTCCTTTTAGTGGATCACCTACCGCAACTGCGCTACCGTCCACGAAAAGTACGGTGAATGCATGTCTTGATGGATAAATTAATCCAACCTCTTTATCAGGAGTGTTGACAACTTTAGTTAACTGATCACTGCCATTTAAATCACGGACGTATATACTGCGAGAATCACCAGCAAGCAAAAGTTGATCACTATTAATCTCGCCAGCGATGATTTTTTCACTGTTTGGAAGTTTTATTTCGTTTACAGAGACGTCATCCCAAAGCATCATTACACCGTCATCGCGCAACGCTGCGAAATCAGTTCCTGTTTTATCACCGTAAACTTCGATGAATTTATGGTTGTTAAGAGCCGCACGATGTACCTGTCCTGATGTATAACCAATTGGCACAACTGAACCATCTTTTCTCAACACTACGAAGTTCTCTTTATTAGATGCGACACTTTTAACTTTATGATCATTTGTCAAAAAATCATTTTCATCGAAATCATTTAGCTTCGCTCCCCAAACAACAGGCTTACCATCGTACCCAATTGCTAAAAAACCAAGAGTATTTTTACGGATATCATAAACATCTAATTTGTCTGCATTGTACGGACAGGATATATACCCAAAACACTGCAAACCGAAACGACCATTGTTCGCAACAACCATGTATGAATTGCTTGTAATTGTTGCTGTATGTGTTTTAAGTTGCTGCTCTGGCAATGCGTCTTTACCCCAACTTACCATCTTTCCAGACGATTTAACTGCGTAGAACGTACCCATGTCATCACTACTGACATGCCAAACTGGATCTGTTGAACTTAAATCAACGGCTGTTGCGTCACCACCATAGGCATTTTCTCCCCAAGCCGTAACTGAACCATCTGAATTTAGCGCAGCAAACGCATATCTCGTACTATACACGCGAGTTACAGCGTTGAGATTAACAGCACTGGAATCTCCACCATAAGGTGCATAACCAAATGTTTTGACTGTTTTATCATCGAATAATATAGCGTGTGCCGAGCTGGTGGATGTGATTTTTCTCGCTGGATTGCCCCGTAAAAAAAATAGGCTTGAAGCATCACCGCCACTATTTTCGTCTCCCCAAGCGATTACCTTGCCTGTGGCTTGTATGATCGCTTGAGAGTAGTCATTGCCTGAATGTGAATGGTTCTTCATCGCACCGACTTTTTGTATAATATCAACAGATACCAAATCTTTACCGTCATAAACCCAAACAGCGATTCGCGCACCAAAGTCGTCAGGATCGATATCTAGCCCCATAGGATAATCAACGATACGCTCAAACGTATTATCATCATCAGAATCAATCCCTACTTGAGCATTCATTTGATTGCACTCTTTGCACTCAATCGTAATATCAAGAGGTTTCCAAGCTTCAATTTCACCTACCGTGATCACTACTTTTGAATCCACTGGTACTGGATCTACTGGATCTACTGGATCTACTGGATCTACTGGATCTACTGGTATGATTTCATCAACAGGGGGAACAACCACATCAACAGGGGGAACAACCACATCAACAGGGGGAACAACCACATCAACAGGAGGAACAACCACATCAACAGGAGGAACAACCACATCAACAGGGGGAACAACTACTTCAACAGGGGGAACAACTACTTCAACAGGGGGTGTTACCGATGGTGGTGTGATAACTGTTTCACTGTCTTTATCAATAGGTAAATCTGAGCCTTTATCCGATTCGCCTCCACCACCGCCACCGCATCCAGTTAGGGCGATTAACACTATGTAAGATATATACTTTAACATGAAATCCCTTTTTTATAGTTCACTTTTATTCTTATTCAATATAATTTAAAAAAACGTCAACGAGAATACCTCTCAAGTTGACGGTATTATCATTTTTAAATGTAATTATTTTCGGAGATTGTTTGGATTGGAATAATGCTCATATAGAAATGAGCATAAATGCTTGTTTTGATATTATTTAATATCTAACTTATCGAGAATTAAGGGATAAACCTCATTGTCAATATTTTCAAATTCCGTAAAGGAGAGGCCAATATTAAACTGTTATCGACTGTCATCACTTTATCGAAAATAGTTTTACGTAAAAAACGATAATTATCACTATACGGATCTTTAAATCGCGTCCAGAATGATCCTCCTGGTGCGTCTGAAGTAAATGTCGTTTCAGGACATAAATACGTCTTTTTCTCCATTAAAATCGGTCTTGCGATGGCTTCTATTCTTGCTCTTGTCGCCTCTTCAATTTCTGTGTGAGCAAGAAAGGCTTGAACGGCTTCCTGTTTACGCTCGTATTTTTGCAATTCAATACGATTGTTAGGTACTTCAGGAGAGTGATAACGTTCACTGATATCATGTTCAAAAAACGCATTAAAAGAATCTTGCATCGCTTTAACAATAGACCCTGATACATGCAGATCGCGATCAAGAAAGTTATATTGTTCTGAAAGATCAAAATAATCATTTTCGATATTTCGTCCACCCGTTACCGCTTCTTTACCATCAACCACCAACAATTTACGATGATTACGAAAGTTTATCGTAGAAATATAATACAGCGGTGCGGCATTATAATAACGAACATCAATACCATGATCTTTCAAACCATCGGCGTAGTATTCATCAAACTCAAATACGGTGGCAGACTTATCAATTAATACCCGTACTTTTACTCCTCGCTTTGCTGCTGACACTAATTCTTGCACGATTATTTTCCCACTCATATCGGGCGAGAAAATAAAGTATTCCACCTCTATCGTTTTATGAGCACGTCGGATCATATCAATACGGGTTTGTAATGCTGCAATACCGCTATTAAGTACTGTTATGTCATTGCGCCCTACACCGCTATCCGGCTGATAAATATCAACTTGATGAAACGGGTAAGGATTCGATGACGAAAGATCATGATAGCTCTCAAAATCTTCATCCCAATAAACCCAATTACACCCAGAGAGTAGTAATGATAATGACACAGTGGTTGCAATAGAACGGTAAGTAAACAACACAGGCTCCTTGTGCTATATAGATAAATCCCTTTATTATTTCATCTTGCATGACAACCTAATAAAACCCCATAAAATTGTAATAATCAGTAGGATAAAACAAGATCTCTGTTCTATTTTGATTTATTCTTACAATCAATCGACATAACTACCAAGGTAATACACCCATGTCTACGCCATTAGATGCAACAGCAATTGAAACAATCCAAGGTTTTGATGCCGAAAAGCGTTACAAGCATTTAGTTAAAGAAGTTGTCGCTAACCGTGAAATTTGGATCCTTATCGATGAACACGGTTGTGTAATGCTTAATACCGACGATGAAGACTGTGTACCAGTATGGCCAAATAAAGAGTTTGCAGAAGCATGGGCAACTGGTGAGTGGGATAATTGTAAAGCAGAAGCTATTTCATTAAACAAATGGCATAGCCGTTGGACACATGGCCTTGAAGATGACGAACTGGCAATCGTTGTATTTCCAATTCAAGATCAAGAGGGTTTAGTGATCTACCCTGACGAGTTAGATTACGAGCTAAAGAACCAAGCAAAAAAACAGCGTTAATCGCTGGACGAATTTACAATACTAAGGTCAGAGTTATTCTGGCCTTTTTTATAGGAGAAAAACGTAAATGGACGCACTACTTCAAACCATTAAACAAAATCCAACCATCGTTGAATTTGCACACGTTATGGCAGTGATCACTGAACATTACGATTACCAAGCCACCACATTTTACAATGGTTTAAAAGACGATACGTTAAAGAATGATGCAGGAACAAATGAAGGTTCATGTAAGATTTTTGCTTTTGCGCAATTAAATCAACTATCAGAACAAGAAACGCTAGCTTGTTTTGGTCAATATTACCGTCAAGATGTGTTAGAACATCCTGAAAACAACGACCACCAAAATATTCGTCATTTTATTAAATACGGTTGGTCTGGCATTCAGTTTGATACATTCCCGTTAACAGCTAAAGCTTAATCACAAACAAGCCATCACGATAATTACTCTCTATCAACTTAGAACAATACGATGATGGCTTGCTTAATATAATAATTGAAAAATTAACTTAACGGCTTATTACAATGACTACATTTCTGCGGCGGCTTCATAAAAAATGGTGAGCGAGTTGCCTGCCCACAGCTATCACAAAACTTGGTAGAACGAATAGTCAACAATGTTAATGGCACCAATAACACTAGAATCGCAACTAACCATACCGTTGGTGGTTGCATATAAATAATGAACCCGCCAATCACGACGTTACTAAACACGGTATAAATTGGCCATAATTTACGCTTTTTTGCTACATCCTTACCGCGTTGAAATATCATTACACTACCCACAACCAGTGCAACCCAAATAACGATAAAGCCAATTAATAGATTTTCCTGCATTACTTACTATCCCTACGATTAAACACTATAAAATTTCACATTGAACAAACTTCAAACAACAAAAGTAACTTATCCCCCTCATTGAAAGCATAATTAACCTCTCAATAAGTATGGTTTTATGACCCTTCTCACAATGTTGGATTATCGTTAAAAAAAATAAACATTTTTATTACCACTTTTCAAAATAAAGTATTATCTTTAGCGCCAGAACAGGACGTTCAGGAATAAATCACAGACTTAGCTGCCATTTGCTAGTGCGCTGTGCTAAAGGAGTAAAAAATGGTTGTTCACACTGTCGCTCGTACTCATCGTCTACTACCTTCTGCGGTTAGCAATGACACAATTGCTGATGCGATGTTTCAACATTCAAAAAATAGTCATAATTTTAAGCTCATTAATAAAACGAGTGTATTATTCAATTCACCGCATTCTATCAAAGAGCTACAGCAAATTCCTAGCTGGCGTCAGCATAATATTACACAGCCTTATAATCAGTTAGAGAAGTTATACCAGCACGCGTACCCAGCTCAACAAGAGCTAAATATGCTATTAGAATCCGCCGCACTCGCTAGCCATTCTCAGGCTTTTTTACCAGGAATTAAAAACCAAAAACGTGCTGAGAAGAAAATAGCCACAGAGTTACTCGGTAACGTAAATAAGCTAACCGATGTTGTACGAGGAAGTGTTGTCGCAACAAACATTAGCGATTTAGTGAAAGCTTATTACTACCTAGCTCAATATAGCGATATTGTTAGAGTGAAGAACCGTTTTGATTCCCCTGCAGTATCTGGCTATCGCGATATCAAAGTGTTAATTCGGTTAAGCAATAGTGGGCTTATCGCTGAAATTCAACTACACCTTGAAGCCATTGCAGAAATTAAAAATGGTGAAGAGCATGATATCTATGAAGCCATTCAAAACATCGAGCGTATTTCGATAATTAAACGTCGAGCGCTAGATGATATTGAAAAAATGCAAATCAAACGCTTACAGGAAAAATCCCAGGCACTATATGCAAAAGCGTGGCAAGCTTATACTCAGCATTTCAATCTAGCCAGCTAATAAAACAACATACAACAATGTGATCAGAACCGCATTTTTATGCGGTTTTTTTATCGTTTTATGAATATTGACACAGAGTTTACCTCCCATTCAGGCTATATTGCTAACATCAGATCAGAAAGTAAAACCAAGCGCCGACAAACTACACAACACTTTTAAATACTCTTTTTGTGTGTTTGATATTGAAGGACAATATCGTTGGGAGTTGCTTAATGGATGTAAAATCTGTTCTACGTACAAGCTTTATTCTGTTCTGTATGCTTAGCCGTTCTGTGGTTGCAGCACCCGCTGTTGCGCCTGCATACACAATCTCTGACCAACCATCACCAACCCGTTTATCTCAAGCAAGCCGGAAGTCATTTCAACGTGATTTAAGTGGTTTATATAGCATTCAATCTTGGAAAAATAATAACATTGCACAACCGTATGATGACTTTACTACCTTGTACCAAGCATCAACTCAAGCACAAGTTGAATTAGCACATCTTATGCGTAGCATTAGCCTAGTTTCATCAACTGAAGCATTAGTTCCTGCCGTTAAGTCAATGGCACGCGCACAACATAAAATTGAAACAGAGCTAAATGGTCAAACGAATAAAATTACGGATATCGCGCGTGCTTCTCTCGTTGCTAACGATGTTTCATCGTTAGTGCAATCTTTTGAACTACTAAGCAAAGAAGCGACCATTGTAGGTGTTAAAAACCGCTTTAAAAAACCAACAGCTTCTGGTTACCGTGATTTGAATGTATTAGTTGAACTGCCACAAAGTAAAATCATTGCCGAAGTACAACTTCACTTAAAAGATATTTCTGATGTGAAAAATGGTAAAGAGCATGATATTTACGAACAAATTCAGAAAATTGAACGTTTAGCTCTGCATCAAAAACGCCCCCTGACAGAGTTTGAAGAGAAGAAAATTAAAAAACTACGTCAAGAGTCATTACATTTATACCAAGCCGCTTGGCAGCAATACTTACAACCTAACAGCATTGCCGTCTAACTCACTTTCTATTCACTTCAACGCCCTACTCACTAGGGCGTTTTTGTATTTATCACTTGAATCGCAGATTTTTAATCATTCAAAAGCGCTACCTTTAAAAACAAACAGCAACACATAACTCTATGTGTGTAATTTGTTATTGGTTAACCGATAACAATAAGTAAAGCCCATCACGCTAGTTCGTAATGGGCTTTTTGTATATTTATTAGAAATAAAGCATTAAGAATTTGAATTTATAATATTTTTAAGCAATACCTATAAAAACCTATTGTTTAAACGCAGGTAGACTTATGACTATCAAAAAGACAATTACACTTCTTATCACTCACTTACTTGCCGGTGCATTCGGTGTTGCCCTAGGGATCTATTTACTGCCTATTTTGACTGCGCCAACGGCACCAACACAATCTGAAGTCTCTCGCATTTCGAAGCAAGCCCAGTATTCTGGTGAGTTCACAAAAGGATCAGCTGGTAGCGACTTTCTCCATTGGGGCGAAGGTAAAGTTTCAATCTCACCAACAAAAATAACCTTAATGGGAAAACTCGCACCAGGGCCTGATTATAAACTATACCTATCACCTAAATTTGTAGAAACCGAAACAGAATTTAACCAAGAAAAAGCCAATATGATGTTGGTAGGAAACGTGAAAACCTTTGATAATTTCGTTGTCAATGTGCCTCAGAATATTAATATCACTGAATACGATACAGTGATCGTGTGGTGTGAATCTTTTGGTCAATTTATTACTTCAGCTAAATACCAATAAGATTGAACACAGCTACACTTTAGACGCGAATAACCTCTTATGGGTTGAATACAATAGTCTTAATATCCTCCACTCCAAATATTATTTTTAACTAACACTTGCTGAGCTTTTATTTTTAATACGAACAAAAAAGCGATCGTTAGATCGCTTTTTACTATCAATAAATCATAAGATTAATTAGAGCTAGATAAAGCAACCTTCGCGCCTAATGCCATTAACACCACACCCATGACTTTTTCAATATACTGCTGAGCTGATAAGAAAGCATTTTTAATGTAACTGCGGTTTAAGAAAATTGCGACCAGAGAAAACCAAACAAAACAGGTAAATGACACAATCGCACCATAGGTAATTTGAATAGCGATAGGTGTCGACGCACTAACTAACTGAGTGAATAAACTCAAGAAGAATAACGTTGCTTTAGGGTTTAACATATTGTTTAAAAAACCCATTTTAAAAGCTGCAATAGCACTAACATCCTTCTTTTTAAGATCACTATTCTCTAATGTTGTCTTCGCTGTGCTTTTTAGACTTTTATAACCAATATAAAGCAGATAGGCCGCACCAAGGTATTTAACGATAGAAAAGAGAACAATAGATTGAGAAAGCAATACGCCAATCCCTGCTAAGGTATAAAAAATATGTACCCAAATCGCAGCAGCAACACCTAATGCAGTGAGAATACCAGAACGCGTTGAATGAACGAGACTATTTCTAACCACAATCAGAAAGTCAGGTCCCGGTGTAATAATGGTTAAAACCGTGATAGTAACAACGGCTATTAATTCTGTTAGGTAGGTCGTAAATAATTCCATTTCAGTCTCTTTTTCTTTTCACTCTCCACAATAGTTAAAAACAATTAAAAAAACAAACAATTTATTAACAACCTAATATACAGATCAAAATCAAAATACCTTACTTCCCTTTGTGCTACCTTGCGCTTTCAATAAATAGAGACAACACCATGACCAAACCAGATATTCTCACAACTATTAAAGATTTCACTGCTATAGAGCAGGCACTTGATTACTTTGAGATTAGCTACGACAGCCAATTTATCAATGCCAATCGTGAGGCGTTAGTAAAGCGCTTTGGTGGTTATTTGATCATGGAAAAGCCTGATGATTGGTTTTCAGGCCGCCGAGCATTGAAAAATGCCTACTGTCGTGTACAACGTTCATTATTAGATAAATCAACAAGACAAGCTTGTCGCGGATGTACCAGTTGTCAACGTCGATAATAAACAAAAAGCCCATCACGTTTGTAATGGGCTTCATATGCAATATATTATTTTAATATGATGATACCTTGCCGGTTGGGATTCATCCTTTCACTATTGCTATCTTACTTTTTCTTCTTTACCTTGCCTTGTACTGCTTTAAATCTTGGATTTGATTTACAAATAACATAAAGGCGTCCACGGCGCTTAACGACTTGGCAATCCTTACTTCGCTGCTTTGCACTTTTTAATGAGCTTAATACCTGCATCGTTATTCCCCTTTTAGCCCTGTCATCGCAAACTGTTTATTAAATCGAGCAACACGCCCATCACGTTTCGTCATCTTCTGCTTACCGGTGTAAAACGGATGAGAGTGCATAGAAACATCTAACGTGACATAAGGATATATTTCTCCCTCTAGTTCAACCGTTCTTGACGTTTGTATTGTTGAACCAACCATTATGTACTTGTCTGCACCTGTGTCATGAAAAGCCACCGTTCGATATTCTGGGTGTATACCTTCTTTCATTATTACTCTCCCTCGCTGCCTTTTGGTTATGTTATAACATAACAATAAGCAAGATCAACAAAGATGATAATAGTTATCAGTAAGATTCATATCGAGATGCGGATAATGACTGAAACCACTTTTTTATACCGATCATTTTATAAAGCAGAAGATCTCTTTCTTATTCATCAAAATGAGAATGGGTTAGAACATGATCTTGTTGCTAATTACATTCAATCAAGTTTAAGCCTCGCGACTTGGTATAGAAAAGAATCTGATTTTGCGAATCCATTATTAGAAGAACTTTTTCTTCGCTGCCTCTTTTACAACCTTTTGAATACCATTAATGACGCACTTTAACAGCTTCATGATTAACATAAAAAACACAGAAAAAGAGAAACTTAAACATTAATCTGAATAACCAATGTAATAGCGATTAATTTTCCAACCTGATATTGCAAAATTAGCTATAATTAGGGGTGTCACAAATTTTCTCTTTAGTTAAAATATCGAAATAATATGGCTGATTATCATGCCATTGTTGGGCTTTTTTGCCCTTTTAAACATCATCATTCAGGAATGTACATTCATGAACCAACCAGTAGACACTGTTGATAAAACTGAGCGAGATAATTCAACGAATGATATGCAACTTGCACAGTTTAATATTGCACGCATCTTTAGCATCATTCTTAATGTGGTATTAATCCTCGCACAAATTAAGTTATTAAAAACACACGACGTTACCATTAAAACATACGGACTTTTTCTGCTATGTAACGTAAGCATTTTATTTAGTCTCTTTGCACCACGTTTAACAAGCTTTAAATTAAAACAAATTCTCAAATACGCTTATATGCCAACGGTTATTGCTGTATTTATTTTTATTGGTCAAGTCACTAACTAAATACTGATTAAGTACCGAGCATGAAGTGTTAAAAATAATGATTTCGATTATGCTAACACTTCATTAATTATTCTAATTCAGCTATCCCAATACTTCGTTACAAATAACCACTCAATAACAGAGTCATTCATTGTTTTATTAAAACATTCAAAAATGTATCACTCATCACAATCTTCTCTCTTACCTCCAGTAATGTTGCGCGATATGATAGCCCTACTAAACGTTATATCTGTTCCTTTCTCATTTAAGTTCATTCATGCATGGAGCAAAAATGAATATCGGTATTTATATTTACGACAATGCAGAAGTTCTCGACTTTTCTGGGCCTTTTGAAGTTTTTAGTACCGCTAAGCGCTTACATGCAAAAGATTGGAATATATTCCTCATTGCTGAAACGTCTGATCCAGTGACAGCACGAGGTGGCTTCCAAGTACTACCACATTACAGCTTCAACGATCACCCGCATATAGATGTTCTCATCGTTGTCGGTGGTATTCACACTGAAGAAATGAATAAAACAGAAGTATTAGCATGGATAAAGCATATTGATACAACAGCAACTCACGTTGTTTCTGTTTGCACTGGCGTCTTTTTACTCGCACAAGCCCAATTGCTTAGCCATTTGTTTGTCACAACCCACTGGGAGGACATCCCAATTTTAATCGAAACCTTCCCTGAACTAAATGTCATAGATAACAAGAGATGGGTTTGTGATGGAAAATATATAACATCCGGAGGTATATCAGCAGGAATAGATATGAGCTTATACCTCGTATCAAAATTACACAGCTTAGTGCTTGCAGAACAAGTGGCACATCAAATGGAATACCATTGGCAACAATACCCTTAAAATGATTTACAATAAATGCCAACAAGCAGGACGCCATGACGATCATATCAACCGTTAAAAATGCCCTTTCAGAAATAGGCTATCCCGCCAAAGCGATTAAAACCAGTCAGGTTCGGGCCCTTTCTGCTGCGCTTTTTAAACAATTAGAAATCCAAGATATTGATTCAACTTTATCAGTGTGTGAAACATTGCTAAAACAGCGTGATTGGGCTTGTAGTATTATTGCTTACGATTGGGCATTTAAAATGAGGAAGCAATACACTCCTGAAACCTTTACAACTTTCCAACATTGGCTATTTACTTACGTAACTGACTGGAACGATTGTGATGATTTTTGTACCCATGCTTTTGGTGAATTGCTACTGAAATATAAAGCACTATTTCCTAAAATTTTACCGTGGGTAAACCATGATAACTTTGCTGTTCGTCGTGCTATGGCGGTGATCCTGATTTATCCAATGAACAAAAAAGACTACAGCGACTTATCCCCGTTAACCGTGGCGAATTTACTCCAGAATGATGAGCACTACTTGGTGCAAAAAGGATACGGTTGGATGCTAAAAGTACTGTCTAAACACGAACCTGAAACTGTGATTAAATACTTAACTCAGCACCGCAGCGCGATGACCCGTACGGCTTTTCGCTATGCGCTAGAAAAACTGGATAAAACCACGCAACAAAAATTAATGGCACTATAAAACTACGAGCCTATTTGTTTTTTCAACGCTGCATAAGAGGTTTGCTGAGCATGAATGCGAACCGAGTGATTGTAGACTAAAACCTGCCTTGCCCCAGCTCCCATTGCTAATTCTTTTAACACCCGCTCTTCAATATCAGTGAGACCACCGTCTACTTTTTCCAATTGATGTATCACAATACGTGGGCTTATTGAGAACTTGTTATTACCTAATACTTCACGGACAGCATATTGCAGCAGCTTTTCAGCACATGCAAAATCACCGACAAACGAGCGTTTATGATCAAACGGATTAATTACTGTAATATTTGAACCTGATAAATGTTTTGCGTTATCTCCTACCGCTAGTACATTCTTTTTCTTACCTTCAATCGCAATATAGGGAGATAAATCCACCCTTTCACCCGTTCCAAATACCTGAACAGATAACTGTTTAGATCTCAGTTCAATCAACAAATCGCGTTTGAACTTTTGTAAGAATGACATTGCCTTGCTCTATCCTCAAATCAAAGCTGTTAAAAGTGATGCTTAATTGGAGTGACTAATTCAGGTTTCGTCACGACCATCGCATAATAGCCAAAACTGAGATCCGTTTTTCTCCCCACTAAAATGACGCGATCATTTAATGATAATTTACTCCCGACTTCAGGGGGAATATCACAAATATTATCATTCATAAATTGCGTAAACTCTTCTGGCTCAATACACCAATCCATGCTTCTATCTTGTGAAAGTTCTTTAATGACAACAGTTTGATACGCAATATTGATAGGAAAAGCAAGAATTACACTAGGGATCACTTTTATATAAAATATGTAAATAAAGAGCGGTGTTATAGTAAAGAAAATGAATGCTGGTGCAATACTGAAAATCTTATTTCCTTTCTTTGTTATACGAGTAAAAACGTCTATTCTAAAGCTATCATTTGTTACGAGAAAATAAACGAACAGCAAAAAAAGAATAATATAGGTACATATTGCCATCATTAACAACATGTTATGAGCATCTGCATACACCAATGTAGACGGCGCCAAAATCAGAAATAATAACCCACTAAAAATAAGAAATACGTAATAACCCAACGATGCGAATAACGACCACATTAGCTATTCACCATTTCTTTTCTAGGTGAACTCACATTCATTAAATTACCCACCAGCATAAAACTGGCACCTAAGAAGAGAGTCCAATCAATCCCTTCCTCATAAACATAAAAGCCCACAATTGCGATTAAAGGCAAGCGCAAAAAGTCCATCATAACCACTAAGGTTACATCAGCAAATTGCATTGCTTTGGTCATACAGAAATGGGCTAATAGTGCTGAAACAGACACTAAAACAATCCAACCCCACGCAAAGATATTGGGTGATTGCCAACCTTGGTAAGCCAGTATTAACCCAAACGGAAGTTGTACTAAACACATGAAAAATAGAATAGTTAATGGCTTATCTGAAGTAGAAAGCAATTTAGTTGAAGCATGAGATACGGCATAACACATCGCCGCCCCTAGTACGATTAGCGAAGCACTATTAATGATTTTAATACCGGGCTGAACAATAATAAGTACGCCAATGAAACCCAGCACTAAGGAGAACAAACGCTTTGAGGTAAAGCGTTCGTTTAAGAGCAACGTGGCAATAATTGCAGTCCAAATAGGTACGGTAAACTCAATCGCAAAAACTTCTGCCAAGGGTAATAATGTTAACCCTAATAACCAGCCATATTGACCAGCAAAGTGGAATACATTGCGAAATACGTGTAACCGCAAGCGTTGTGTCTGAAATAAACGCTTATCTTGATAATATAAGATAATAGCACTAATAATACCTAACCCAATTATACTACGCAGTGCCATTAACTGAGCTGTGGTGATATCACCAGATAACTCTCTAGCACCAATCGCTATTAAACAAAACGAGCAAAGTGCACCCATCATCCATAATATTGACAGCATCACTGCTAACCCTTTTTGAATACTTGTGATATTAATGATTTAAAGTCTAAACCAAGTCCATAAACCCAAACCAGATATAAATAATACCCACCAATTATAAAGCAATATAAAGTTCTTTAATTAATGTGGTTTATTATTAAAGACTCTAATTTTTCAACAACAGATGGAGATCTATTAATATCCAGTTCAAACCAACCATCAGTCCCCATCTGGTATAACTGACTTACCTTTAGCTCTTTACATTTTTTATTGTAAGTGCCTATAACGTTAAATATGCCAAAATCAGTGTTTATTCGACTTATATTAAATTTTTGCATTCGTTCAACTTAATAATAAATTACTCATATTATAACTTCTTATCTTGTCTTTCTTTTCGAATACAAATAAAGGCGAAGTACGACACATCTTCATGTAACAAAAATCCCCTTATCATTTACGTATAGACGATTATGCAATAGCAAAAGGTATGTTTGCATAACTCAATAAAGACAGAAGAAATAATCGAGAATATGCTTATTCTAATGCTTAAATATTGATTTTAAAGGGATGAGGTGATGTGATGAAGAAAGCGCTTAAAATAAATACTGTCTATATCAATATGGAAACGATTGTTGCTTTTGATCTTGACTATAAAATTGATGGTAATCGTGCTTTGTACCTAATGACCAATAGCAATGAACTACCTTTTCTTGAAATTGAAGTCGCAGAAGATGGGCAGGCAGAATCTACCGACTATCAAGCACAAAAAGTAACGAATCGAGAATATAATCGTATCAAGAGTGAACTCATGGCATACATGGGGTTATAAATCATTAGGTGCAATTATCTATGTAAGACTCGCAGCGCTTTATTCATCCAGATTTTATCGATAAAGCGTTGTTTCACTATTTTCTTTCGTCAATAAAAGCCACTCAGAACTATGGGGAGTAGCGCTAAGTGGCAATCCTCTTCATAAAAAGAGGCAAGTGAAACCATTATATTTTTACTGGTATCTTTATTATTTTAAGATCGATTTAAGAAAACTATTCATTAAACGTAAGGATATGTTTTATAACGCACTCCCATCATCTGCTCCATGCAATGCACAACCTGACAGCTATAACCAAACTCATTGTCATACCAAATATACAAAACGGCACGATTATCTTGTGCAATGGTCGCAACACCATCAACCACTCCCGAATAACGCGAACCAACTAAATCTGTCGAGACAACTTCTGTCGAGTCAGTAAAATCAATTTGTGCAGATAACGTTGAAGAGAGCGCCATTTCTCGTAAATAAGCGTTCAACGCTTCTTTATCGGTACTTTGCTCTAATTGAAGATTCATTACCGCCATTGATACATTTGGGGTTGGAACACGAATCGCGTTGCCTGTTAATTTACCTGCCATTTCAGGCATGGCTTTTGCCACTGCTTTAGCAGCACCGGTTGATGTCAGCACCATGTTCAATGAAGCAGCACGGCCACGACGATCTCCGGTGTGGAAATTATCTATCAGATTTTGGTCATTAGTAAATGAATGTACTGTTTCAATATGACCAAACAATACACCAAACTTATCATGTACTGCCTTTAATACCGGAGTAATCGCATTTGTCGTGCAACTTGCAGCAGAAATTATCGTGTCTTCACGGTCAATAACATCTTCATTTACACCGAATACAACGTTCTTTATTTCTCCTTTACCTGGCGCGGTCAACAACACCTTTTTGGCACCTCTACATGCAAGGTGCTGGCTAAGCCCTTCAGTATCGCGCCACACACCTGTATTATCAACAACTAAGGCGTCCTTAATACCGAAAGTGGAGTAATCGACATCTTGCGGTTTATTGGCATAAATCACTTGAATGTAGTTACCATTCACAATGATGACTTTACGTTCATGATCGATGACTATACTGCCATTAAACTGACCATGCACAGAGTCTCGACGTAGTAAACTGGCGCGTTTTTCTAAGTCACCGTCTTTTCCACCCCGCACCACAATTGCACGTAATCTTAATGGATAACCGGGCCCACTCTTTTCAACTAATAATCGAGTTAATAAACGACCTATACGACCAAAACCATACAGCACCACATCACGAGGCTCTGTCATTGGATCATCTTCAAGTGAATCTTTCAATGCTGTTTGCAAGAAATCATCCATCCCATGTGTATCTACATTACTCTCCCAAAATGTATATGCGAGGCGCCCGACATCAATACGACAAGGTGACAAATCCATCTTAATAAGATGCTGAATAATTGGTTGCGTTTGTTCAACTGTAAGTGAACAACCAATGTAACGCTTGGCAACACGGTGAGCTTTGATGATGTCGATTGTTGTCGCATTAACTAATGTTTTACCAAAAAGTATAACTTCAACACCTTTTTGACGGTACAGTTGGCCTAAAACAGGAGCAATAGATTCGGCGTAAGTTTGACTCGTTTGCCATTCTCGGAAGTGCTTTTCTGGACTCATTTTTTCTCAGGACCTTTTCACGTTAAGTTTTTGCTTTCATGGCGATTGTAGGGAGCCACTTAGCATTAAGAGTGCATTTCAAGTCATGGTCTTTAGTGCCACTTTAAAGACTCGAAAGCACAGCATTTCAAGCTGTAGTTTTTATATGATTGCGTTTAAGATGAGATTAGCTGTTCAGCTAGGAAAAATAAGTGTCACTCATGATTGATAACGAGTAAAAGCAATGGAGAGCTTAAATCGTTACACATGGCGTCAATAAGGCTGCGACACATTAAAAATGGGAATGTTTCATCCCCCATTTTTAACTTATTTAATTTACAGATAATTAAATCGCAACCCAATCAAGTATCAATAACACGAAGACATTACTCATTGAAAAGTAAGGCCTCTCATTAAAAATTACTCAATCGTTAAAGTATCTGATCAAGGGCATTGAAAAAACGTTCGATTTCTTCTTCGGTATTATAATGCATTAAACCGACACGTAAGATCCCACCCTTTTTTGTTATTTTAAGTGCATCTGTCAACATATCAGCGTAAAGATGACCACTCCAGGTGTAAATCTCCTGCTCTCCTAAATGAGCGGCTACCTCTGTTGGGTTCAACTCACCAAAGCGCAGTGCAAACGTTGCCGTTCTATTACTAATACTAGGCTCGCCAAACAATTCAATTGAAGGGTAGTCTTTCAAACGTGTCAGGAACTTGCTCGCGAGAAAGTTCTCGTAATTTCCAATGTTCTCATAACCACTCTCTAATTGTTCTCGTAAACACCTTCCGTGGCCTAAAGACGCTAAGTAATCAATTGTCGAAGAGAATGCCGATAACGCCTCAAAATTTAGCGTTCCTGTTTCCCAGCAATTCGGTGAGTATGAAGGGGCTGGCTCTACCTTATAAGGAGAGTAATACTCTAACGCCTGTTGGCGACCGTACAAGACACCAAGGTGAGGGCCGAAGAACTTGTAGGCAGAGCCTGCAACAAAGTCAGCGCCTAAAGAAGCAACGTTAATGATTTTATGGGGTAAAAGATGCACGGCATCAATATAAACGACACTGCCATTGGCTTTACCAAGACGGGTTATTTTTTCAATATCGACTAACGTACCCGAAAGATTACTCGCTGCAGTCACAGCAATAAGTCGGGTTTTATCATTTAGTAGGCGTTCAAACGCTTCAAGGTCAAGTTGGCAAGTATTATCCAAGATAGGAATATAATGAACTTTTACCCCTTTATCTTGAGCAGCCATCGCCCATGATGAGCGATTTGAACCATGATCTGCAGTACTCAGTATGATCTCATCACCTTCTTTCCAATCGTTACTTATCGCACGGCTAAAATGGAAAGTCATCGAGGTCATATTAGCCCCAAAGATAATTTCTTCTTTTTTCTCTGCGCCAAAAAGTGCTGCCGCTTTCTCACGACATGTATCGACAAGCTCTACCGTTTTACGACTGACAGAAAAATGACCGCCGAGGTTAGTATTACCCTGCTTAAGATAATTACCATAACTCTCTATCACGCTAAGCGGTTGTTGTGCACCTCCTGGACCATCAAAATAGATAGCTTGACGACCATCAACCTCACAATTTAACGCTGGAAATTGTTTACGTAGAAGATCTACATGCTGACTAAGCGGTAAAGACGAAGACATCTCTTACTCCTTTTTGCCCTTCAATATTGGATAATGTTTCAGATATGTAATGATAAAAGCGTTCGTCATTGAGTATTACAAATTGGTTTTCTTCAAGCACTGTATTCATATGTGGATGCTGCTCTACTGGAGAAGCAAAGATTTGCGTATATCCGCCTGAGATGTTTTTTCTTTGAACACAGAAAATACCAACATACCGAAAGCCATCTTGGTGTATTCCTTCTGGCGCAGGTGCACTTGCAGCATCATGGTCGCAAGTAACACGAATTTGGTGAACATCCACAACTGAGTGATCATCTATAGCCCCAGTGCGTTCCATAAATGATTTCAAAAGATGCTGAAATTCAACGGTATTTACCATGTCTTGTGATATATCAGAAAAGTCTCGCTCAACGTCACCGAGCACCCGGTTAACTTGAGATGACTGTTTAAATTTTGAATGGGGAAGTTTAATGATGCTTCCATTTTCAAACTGAAAACGCGCGTAAGCACGAAATCGATGATCGCTGTTGATGTACTTGTCAGGGGGGAGCAGGTCAAAGAATGGAGCAACTTTCGCTGCTACCTTTGACGGTACTTGGAAAGCTTCGATTAAGAATTTATTTTCTATCTCCATTAAACACCCTCGCCTCTATCCATGTTAATAACTCGTTAACTAACATTATAATATATTGCTAAAGTGTTTAATTTCAATCAAATAAGCCAAAAAGAACATAAATTCCAAAACCTAAATCCAGAAAAGAATAAAATTAAAACATTAATCTAATACAAGACAGAGAATCAGTGGTTTAATCCATTAATTATCAAAAAAAAAGAAGGCAGGTTACATTTATTCGGTTATGTCAATATTTTAATAAGCCGGAGAAAATATTCCATCATCAGCTGTGAATACATAAACCTATACGTAAAATAATCACAATAAAAAATTAAATTCAGAACTAAGCACAATATAATCAGTTGATAGGAAGGTTAACGCCTATTTATACATATTGCTCCTGCCGCTAAATGACGATGTATTCTTTTCTAGTTAACAATCGTTTTCCTTTTTATTGCTCTAAAAATAACTTGACAGTTAAATAACACTTTTAATTTATATCTATTTAAAATTTAACCATTGTAATTATGAATTCTGCTATTCATAGTTGTCTTACTTAGATTCCTTTTTTCGATTTACACCGTTAGAGTATTACTATGAAAAAACGCTGGATTGTCGTTGCAACCCTAAGTGCTATTGCTGCCTTAGGTATTTATGCAGTTAAAGCTCCCTCTTCTGATGAACACCATTTCACCATGCTGACTGCTAAAAATGCGACGATTGAGAAACAAGCCATTGCGGTAGGACAAATCATGCCGGCTCAAGCGGTAAAGATTAAATCTCAAATAGAAGGGATAGTAGATAAAATTTATGTCAATCTAGGTGACAAAGTAGAGGCTGGCTCTCCCGTTATAAAGCTTCGTCCAAACCCGACACCGCAAGATCTGACTCGTGTTAATGCTGACTTATTAAAAAGCAAAGCCGATTTGGAATCAGCCAAAATAAAATTAGCGAATTTAAAACGTTTAGCGGCTCAGAAAATTATTCCAGCTAATTTCGATGCCTATATTCAAGCACAAGCAGATGTGAAATCGAGAACCGCTGAGTTAAAACAAAAACAACAAGAATCTGATCTAATGAGTAAAGGCGAATCAGATGCAGGCTCCACCAAACTCACCTCTATTATTTATGCGCCGATTAACGGTACGGTATTAGATGTCAAAGTCGATGTCGGTGAACCGATCACTTCAACGGAATCAAACCAAGCAGCGACAGAAATTATGACCATGGCTGATATGAAAAATATCATCTTTAAAGGTTCGGTGAGTGAACATGATGCAGCCCAACTAACAGAGGGAATGCCAGTTGAATTAACCCTTGCGCCTTATCCTGATCTAAAAATTGCAGGAAAACTCACTAAAGTTGCGGTGCAATCAGAAAAACTAAACAACGATAGTAATAACAACCAGCAAGCGCAGAGCTTTGACAACGGTTTTGCAGTTGAAGTCAGTGACATTAAGTTTCCTAAAGATATTACTTTACGCTCAGGCTTTACGGCTACTGCACATATCACATTGAAAAAAGCGACAGACGTAATGACGGTACCTGAACGCGCTCTGCATTTTAAAGGTAATGATCCTTTTGTACTTATCGCCGATGACTCAACGAAAGGCTATAAAGAGGTTCCCGTGAAGCTAGGCTTATCAGACGGTATTAATGTTGAAGTCTTATCAGGCATTGAACCTAAACAAAGCATCATCGATGCTAGCATGGTCGAGGGCTTATAATGACAGCTTTATGGCGTAACACACTATTGAGTCTTTCACTGGGTTTGGTATGCACTCAAAGCTTCGCATTAACGATTGATCAAGCATGGAAAGCGGCAAAACAAACCAATCCTGATTACCGTATTAAACAGCTTGAAGAAACTCAGAGTCAATACGGTGTATCACTAAGCAAAAGTGCATTACTTCCTAGCCTTCAAGGGAGTGCAACAACGGGCTGGACTAAAGATGGTGGCAACAGTAATGGCTACAATATTTCACTTAATCAATCGATTTGGAATAGTCAAAACTGGGCTGCATTGGATCAATCACAAGTAGATGTAGTTATTGCAAAAATCGCGATTACGCAAGCGAAAAACACACTGGCAGAAGAGCTTATCCAAGCTTATTTCGCTTTAGCACAAGCTCAACGTTCGCTAACCATTGCAGAGCAACAACGTAAAGATAGTCAACAACTTCTCTCACTGACAGAACAGCGCTACAAATCCGGTTTGATCATGTCAACAGGAATTGACGATGCTAAAGCGCATGTCATTGGCACTGAGACTACTGTATTGCAACGACAATCAGATCTCGTTGAAAAACAGTCTGAACTCGCTATCGTGATCAACCAAACACCTGATCGTGTCAATGAAATCGACAGCCAAAATCTTCACCAACCAGCACTGGCCGTCAATGATGAAAAAGCATGGTTAAACAAAGCAAAAGATAACAGCCCTGAATTATTGATTGCGAAACAAAATGTAAAACGTCAGCAACTCGCGGTAGATCAAGCACAAGCGGGATACTACCCTACTGTTAACGGCTCTGTTGGCTACAGTAATAACTTTGACAATAATAGCGAAGGGATGAGTGCAAACCTTGGTGTTTCAGTGCCGATTGATCTTAATGGCGCGATTAAAACCAAAGTTTCACAATCTAAGCTCGAGTTACAAATAGCTAAACAGCAATTAAGAAAAGTCGAACTTAATCTCGAAAATAATGTGAAAACACGCTTTAACCAACTTGATCTGGATTGGAAACGCGTTGAAATGGGCGTAGAAAAAGTCAAGTCCGATGAAAAGGCACTTAAAACTAAAGAAATTTTATTTAATTCTGGCGCTGATGGTACAACAGCATTAGACGTTATCAACGTTCAAGATACGGTATATCAAAGTAAAGAAGACTTACAGCAACTTCTCTATCAATACTGGTTAAACCGAATTGAATTGCTAAAGCTAACAGGTCAACTCAATGACCAAACAATTACTCAGCTTTCTCAGGCCTTAATGCCATGATCACACTGCTTAGCCAAACCGTTCAAACACTGCTTACCCATAGGTTGAGAAGTGCATTGGCCATTATTGCGATAGTCTGGGGGATTGTTTCAGTTTTAGTCTTAGTCGCATTAGGCGAAGGGTTTTATCGTGAAAACTTAAAATCTTTTTCTATGCTGATGAGCGATACACAGAAAGTCTCTTTTGCACAAACGAGCAAACCGTGGCAAGGATACCCTGCGAGAAGAAAGATCACGACAACGGAAAAGCAGCTAAGTGCGTTGTCTGAGGTGCCTCAAATAAAACAAGTCTCTATTTTATATTCGAATGCCAAAGCACAAGTCACCGATATTGACGGCACTCAATTAAAAGGAAATGTTTTTGGTATTGATAATCACTTCCTGGCGCTTAATAACACACGTTTAGTGCTAGGCTCTCGTAAAATATCACCGAGTGATTTAGCCAACCATACTCGTGTTGCCATTATAGGCTGGCGTCTCGCGAAACGCGGAAACATTCGTTTGAACGACAACATCAACATCAATGGTGTGCCGTTTCAAGTGATCGGTATTTCAAAAAAGACAGAAAGTAGCGGGCTTACCAGAATTAAACGTGCCGCCTTAATTCCAAGTACAACATTTAATGACTTATGGCTAAGTAATCCTACCGATCTGTTAGTGCAACCAGCGAAAGGTATTTCAGGCATGGCATTACGTACAGCAATGCAAAGCTTTTTCGCTAAACAGTACCAATTTGATCCTAAAGACAAACAGGCTATACGAATGCCAGATTACAGCCGCTTTGCCGATTTCTACACCAGTCTGTTACGAGGTATCCAGCTATTTTTAGGCGCTAGCGGTGCAATGACACTCGCGGTAGGTGCATTAGGTGTTGCTAATATCATGTTTTTATCTGTAGCAGAAAGAACCCGCGAAATAGGCGTAAGGCTTGCCATTGGTGCGACCCCTACTCATATTTTGATGCAGTTTATGGTAGAAGGTGCTGTATTGGTGACAGTGGGAGCTCTCACCGGTATTGCCGTTTCTGCCATCATCATTCAATGCTTAAATCTTCTCTCATTACCCGATTGGCTCGGTCACCCAGTAATGACGTCAACATCTATCGTTTTAACACTCATGATCACAGCAGTACTTGCCTTATTAGCTGCATTTTTTCCAGCACGTAGGGCTGCACACTTAACGCCAGTGATAGCATTAAGTGCGAGGGCCTAACAATGTTTCCTGTTAAACAAATTTTCCATGAAATGTCAGCCGAGAAACTTCGCTTAAGTCTTACTATTCTTGCCATTGTTTGGTCGACAGTCTGTATTAGTACCATGCTCGCAGCTGGTGAGGGTTTACGCCAAGGGTTAATTCGCAGTTCAACCAGTGGAAACGGCAATCTCATTTATGTATCAACCGGTGTCGCATCCATTAATTATGGTAATTTTTACAAAGGAAAATCACTTGATTTAGCCATTGAAGATCAAAAGCTTATTAAAGCATTACCAACAGTAAAAATGGTTTCAGCAACCGCAACATGGGAAGAAAGTGCGCATTACAAAGATCGCCAAGCCTTTATGTTTCCGCTTGCGGTTGAAAACAATTATAAAAAACTCAATGATTTAACATTAATGGCAGGTAGCCGCTGGTTTAACCCTCTTGATACAAAAGAACAGCGAAAAGTCGCTATTTTAGGGAAAACAACAGCAGCGCTATTATTTAACAAAGCTGCGTTTAGCTGGGATAAAGACGTAAAACTCGACAGCGATCCTGTTGGTAAACAATTTAAAATTGGTGATGAAGATTTCACCGTAATTGGTGTACTAAAAGATGATCGTAACATTGAGTCGGGGTCTTCCTCTGAATACAGCATATTGGTGCCGTTGGCGACATGGCAACGCTTTTATCCCAATTCTCCAATCCAAGGTATTAATGTAGAACCTCAACCCAACGCCAACCGTGAACAATTGGCCAAAACTATACGGCAAGTAATTGCACGAAAATACAACGCGGATATTGCTGATGAACAGTTAATTCAAACGGATGACATGCTGCTACAGCAAGAAACCATGCGTTCATTTTTACTCGGGCTACAGAGTTTCTTAGGCATTATTGGCTTTGTAACATTAGGCGTTGCGGGAATAGGTATTGCAAATGTCATGTACGCCAGTGTAAAACGCGCAACACGTGATATTGGAGTTCGGATGGCAGTAGGAGCAACGCCTAGCCATATTCGTTTACATTATATTGTGCAAGCTATGATGACGATGGCTATGGGTGGTTTTATCGGGTTATTAATGACGCTTGGCCTTGTCAGCATCATTGACGCAATCCCTATTTCAGATTCGGGTTTTTATGCTCGTTTGGGCAGCCCTAAACCTGAGTTGTCACTGTCCGTTATGTTAATCGTAATTTCTGCATTAATTCTGGTTGGTATTCTTGCAGCTTGGTTCCCAGCGAATAAAGCCGCAAGTATTACGCCATTAGAGGCATTACAAAGTGAATAAAATGACAAATACATTGGGTACCTCTCCGGCACACACAGCTTTAGTTGAGCTTAATCATATTTGTAAGTTCTATGGCGAAGAAAATAATTTAGTTAAAGCATTAGATAATGTCTCTCTCACTATTCATTCTGGTGAGTTTTTATCAATACTTGGCCCTTCAGGCTCTGGTAAATCGACCCTGATGAACATGCTAGGTTGTTTAGATAAACCGACATCTGGCGAATATTTGCTGGATAATAACGATGTATCATCAATGACAAGCCACCAACTTGCAAAAATCAGAAACCACAAAATTGGTTTTGTTTTTCAAAGTTTTAACTTATTAGAATATGCCACTGCATTAGATAATGTTGCGCTACCTCTCGTGTACCGAGGCGTAAAAACAAAAGAACGTCGAGCAAAAGCGGCAGATTTATTAGCCCAAGTAGGACTCGCTGATCGTATTCACCATAAACCGAATCAATTATCGGGTGGTCAAAAGCAGCGTGTGGCAATTGCGAGAGCTTTAGTTAACGATCCACAAATTATCCTTGCGGATGAACCAACGGGGGCATTGGACTCTAAATCAGGCGCAGAGATTGAAGCACTTTTTAATGACTTGCACCAACAAGGAAGAACCTTAATTGTCGTCACTCACGATGTCAGCCTAGCGGAAAGAACGCCACGCATTATCACTATCAAAGATGGACAAATAGTTTCTGATAAAAAGACAGGCTATAAACCGCCTTTAGCATCGGCAGTTATTTAATCTTAAATATAAAATAGCGGGCATTTTGCTCGCTATTTTATAATTTTCGTTCTAAACCGTATTTTCTTATTTTTCAATAGTACATTGATATTGATAATCACCATTTGTTTCACCTGAACTGTTTTGTACTGATTTCTTTAAACATTTAGCATTTTTAATAGAAAGCTGTTTTAGTTTTTTATTATCAATATCATCGAGACTAATGAAAGGCTGTAACGTATCCACTAACTGTTGGGCTAATTCTTCTTTAATTGTGCGTTGCTCTGTCACTTCTTTATAATCACACTGCATTTCGTGCTGATGAGTATCGCAATGTATATCATCAACAATAACCCACGCTTTACCCATGCCATGCTCTACATATACGATTTTCGCCAATACGTTAAACAAAGCCTGATCATTTGCCATTGCATGTGAACTAACTAATAACCCCACCAGCAACAGAGTTTTTCTCATGTATCTTTCCTCTTTTAATGTGGGTTAACTTTACCACATCAAAAAAGCGAAACTTTATATCCAGTAAAATTTAACACTACTCAAACATTTATCGCTAAACTCATGTTCACTTTTGCTTAGTTGTTTGTAAGAGATCTCTTACAAACAACTAAGACAATCACACTTAAATTTGAATATAGTGTCCATGTGATTTTTATAATCATTTGTTTTTAAACAAATAAGATCAATACATACAAATAATTAATCGATACAACAAAGAAAATTTCCCTCTCTATATCTATATTCTATTCCTACTTTTACCTATTATTAATGGTGTCAGAGGGAACTGGCGACAGGAACAGGATTGGAACCAAGGACGTTGGTGATCTCAGGATGAGATGTGATGAACTAGGATGGTTTATCAAACAAGGACTGTGATGGAGACTACTGGAAGTAGTAAAGGTAAATAGGATATTTACCGGTCAGGATGACACAAGGACACTTCAAGAAGAAGTAAAGGACACCTCTAAGGAAAGAGATGAGAGTTATAACAGGATGTTATGACGGGTTATGGAAGCCATAGGAACAACTTCAGGAAGAAGAAAAAAGGATTATGCTGAAGGATTACAGCAATCAAAGGAATGATGCAAGGAGCACGATAGTAGCAGGATGGCTGCAAGTAAGACCTAAGGGCGCAACGAAAGTTGCGCCCTCTCTTTTTTAATACTATGTAAAATAATGCTGCCTAAACCACTATTCGGCAAGTGTGTCTATGTTGAGCTGATTAAACTCAGTGATACGCCCTTTTCCTTGCATCTTTGATTGATACATCGCCATATCCGCACAATGTAAGACGCTATCAATCCCCGTCACATCTTGAGGTTCAATATAGTAACAACCGATACTCGCACCAATATTAATACTATAGCCTTTGATATTAATTGACTGGGAAATATTGTTAATAATACGCTCTCCTATATTTAAAATAGGTTCACGACTATTAACCGGATTGAGTACAGCTACAAATTCATCTCCAGCTAAGCGCGTAACAATATCGTTTTGACGAACACTCATCATTAATTTCTTAGCGACAATTTGAAGTACTTTATCGCCAATATCATGGCCGTAAGAGTCATTTACAAATTTAAAGCCGTCTAAATCAATAAACAGTACAGCCATTACATCGCTACGAGGTAAAGTAAGCGCTTCTACTAGATAATGGTGTAAGAATTCACGATTAGGTAAATGTGTTAATGCATCATGCTGAGCAATATACGCTAAACGTTGTGCTTCTTTTACTGAGCTGATATCGGAAGCCAACACAACAATTTGGCTCTCATTACTTTCAGTATCAATCAGTTGATTTATTTTTAAATGTAAAGATGTCGTAACACCTCTCTTACGATTAAAGAACGAACATTCTCCTTGCCATTGCTGATCTAAAGACAACGACATTAGAATTTCTTTTCTCATCAGTAGTGTTTCGGTTTCAATTAATACCGAACGGTAATATTTACCAATAATGGTTCCGTGCTCTTGACCTATCAATTCACAAAAAGCGAGATTCACCATCTCAATATAACCTTGGCCATTGAGTAATAAAATCGCTTCACGGCTATTTTCAAAAATCTTAGCCGCTAACTGTTGTTGCCGCTCTGCAACACTCCGTTCCGTCACATCTTCTAGCGCAAATAAAGTCTGGTTTTTATGCTGTAGCGGATGGCTCACTACTTGATATATTGCCGTTCCCTTTATGCCAACCGTTTTAACTAAATCATGACTAAACTGCTTATTGCCCTGTAGTGTTTGATCTAATTGATCTTGAAATTTTTCAAGATCAACCGGTTTAATCACATCACAAATATGTTGGGATTGCAGAACTTGTGGTGAATCGTGAAATAGTTTCGAGCTGCTATCATTGGCTAATATTATATGTCCAGAATGATCAACAACTAACAGCGCATGCTGTACTGTACTAATCACATCATCGGCAAATTCTTTCTCATATTCTAATTGAGAAATAGTCTGTTTAATTTTTAATTCACGCTGATTCAGTTTTATGATCATCGTATTAAAGCAATCGATCAATTCACTTAGCTCATCTTTCGAACTTGTAGGATGCTGTACAACTTCAGTTTGATTAAAGTGAATCACATTAATCATCGCATCATTTAATTGACGGATAGGACTGATCATCCAATGCCGTAATCGACGGATAACGAAACTACTAAATAAAATTAAAATCACTAATAAATACAAGCTAATTTCTATCTGAGATGATTTAAGGGCATGTAATCTATCAAGAGACACAACAATGCGCATTTTTGCAAGCTCTGTGTTCTCTATATAGATAGGGATCTGCATATATAAATACTGTTTACTAAAAACATGCCCTTGCGCTTTAACTATGACCTCTTCTGCATCATTTGCTGGTAAATGCCTATTATCGGTATTGTTAAATCCAGCAAAAACGACATCGTTCGCAGTTAACACAGAAACAGATACGATCATTGGATCGGCTGAAAATGCCGATAAAATCTCTTGCCCGGTTGTCGCGTCGTCAAACTGAATAGCGGCAGTTAAATTCGTACCAATACCCGTACTTAATATCGTAATTCGATTTACTAAATTTTGCTTTTCACTCTCTATATATTTATAAGAGCTTAACGTTTGAAATAAGATAAAAAGTACAACAACAAAAAAGACTAACGGCAAATATAGACGTTGATTAAGAGAGAGAGAATTCATCCAATTATTGCGCATGATTTTCCCCTCCCTGCTGCTGGCTATTGAGAGAAGGAAGTATAGCTATTTTCAATAATTTTGAACTTATTGTTAACTCAGCTTTTTTGGCACTCGATATAGCAATAACAGGGCGGATTTTATTATTGACTGAACGTAATTCAATCATCCCTCCTTTTGCTAAAAAGGAATTACCAGTACCAATCGTCAGCACCCCTTCTTTAATTGGTATTTGAGTTAAACCCAGTTCTTTTTGCCTAGAAATATAAGCAATTTGGCACTGCGCAAGCTGACTAATGCTCGTTAACGTAACAATCTTGTTATTTTTAGCTTTCAGCAATCGGCTTAATGTTAACGCGATATTATCAGTACCTAAAGTGCAATAAGTTAATGTTCTGTCGTCTTGAGGCCAAGTAACAAACTGAGAAAAACGGTAAATATAGACAGCAGATATTTCATAGTCAGCAACGCTATCTGCATTGGCTTTATTTGCAAAAGTATAGATACAAATAAGTACAACAGCAGTAAAACACAGAAAGTACAAACGGCAGAAATGGTAAGGCTTTGCAAGCAGCCCTACCATCTTATTCAACACAACTTTACCTGGAGTGAAATAGTTACTCTGCATTCCGCCTCATTACAATTTTGTCCATGAAAAACGTAAAAACGCTGTTTCTTCTAATGGTACTTTATTCGGTAAATCTTCATATGTTGAACTACCTAAACCATCAACCACAAACTCAACCAGTGGCCAATCTTGATTGTATTGCCACGCAACACGTACATCCATTGTCGTTATTGCAGGCGGCTGATAAAAATCAAGAGATGATGATACCGAGCTCTTATGTTTTAGCCAGCCATCTATTTGCCATTGTGAGTTAATCGTCCACATCATTTGTAACGAAACGTAATGTTTTGGCTGAAGATTATACAAAACTTTGTAACCGCCATTATCATAGCTATTACATGTCATATATTCTGTACTGCATTCAGCCTGAGTATCAATATAACTGTATGATGTATTGATACTTATATCATTTACTGGCTGCCAAAACAGTGACAATTCAGCACCGTAACTTTGTGCATCAATAGCATCAACTAATTTAAACTCGTGAACGGCTAATTGACCAGGTTGTGTCGAACCATCAACACATTCACCGTAGCGACAATACCATGACCCATTATCAAGCATCCGCAAATTTTCATAGTGACTTAGGAAAATCGTTGTATCGATCGATAATGTATCTGAGAGTTTCCCTCTATATCCTGCATCCCATGTAACAACCGATTCATTATCCATATCAGAATTACCCGCCGTCAACGCAAGCATAGGATATTGGGCATAACAATTTTGCTGTGAAACATCACAATTAGGCAAGGGTGCAACTACAAATCCTAATCGATATAAATCAGTCGTCGAATCAACCGAGGAAGGTGTTACAACAGCTCGACCAACGCCCGCCCAGAATTGATGATCATCAGAAGCGCGATACAACAATCTCGCTTGAGGCTGAATCTCAGTCGTATTATTTCGAGTGAAATGTTCAACTTTTCCTCCTATGCTAGAGGTGAACTTATCTGTTAGCCGAGTTTCTAATTGCGAGAAAACATTATAAATTTGCTCGCGTTCTATTTGCTTCGAACTAGTACGACGATATGGCTCCATACCAAGGTAAAAATCTGCTTTTTTCTCAGGAACTTTTATTTTGGTATAACGCGCACCTAAGCCTAATGTCAGCTCATTATTTTGATTTATTTGCTTGATTGCTAACACATCTGTATTAAATGTATCGTATTCACCATTCGCGGAGGGTTCTGTTCTTGAGTTACTATCAACCCACAATGTTGCTTCATACTGCGTATCATCAACCGTTTTACCTAGGTTTAAATTAGTATAAAAACCACGAGAATAATCTTCTAGCCCTACTTTATAGCCAACGACAGCACTCATTGGATCATTAGGGTTAAAGGGGGTTTCTAAAATTTCATAACGATACCAATCAGAATGTTCAGACTTGGTATGATAACCGCCTAACTGAAATGTTAAAAATCGATCATCTTCAACATAATCCGTACGAAATGAAATATCATAACTATTCCATTCATCATCATTGAAAGTGTAATAGTCAGATTGAACACCTTTCATTGAGAATCTTGCTGTTGTCACATCATTAATTTGAAAACCGTTACGATAACTAACTTCTTTATAATTATATTCACCTACAGCGACTTCAAGAAATTGTCCCAACGTTTCATTACTATTTTTAGTAATGATATTAATGACGCCGTTAGTTGCATTCCCCCCCCACATTGTCCCGGCAGAACCGCGTAATATTTCAATGCGATCAATGTCATCTAAAATAGCATCAATAGTGTGCCAAAAAGTCCCTGACATTAAAGGACTAAATACACTACGACCATCAACCATGACTAATAATTTGTTAAATAATGCCTCGTTTAAACCACGTAAGGATACTTGCCAATTAAATTCACTGATTTTAGTTACCTGTACTCCTGGCGCTAAAGTTAAGGCTTCAGCTATAGAACGAACACCACTGCGCTTAATTTGCTCATTGGTAATAACATAAATAGCAGCAGGCACATCACTTAACGATTGCTCTTTCTTTGCAGCCGTAGTAACTGTCACACTTTGCGTTGTGAGGTCATCTAAATCCATCGACATCAAGTCATCAATTTCAGATGCTAATGAAACATTGCCGTAGCTAGAAAAACAAAGTACTGAAAATAAAATAGATGGTTTGATTAAGTAATTTTTCATAATTATTAGAAAGTAAAAATCTCAAACTAATTCTAGCAAAGTAGTTCTGTTTTTTAATAATTACAATTTATAAACTTCAAATAGCCAGCAAAATACCCCAATGGAATAATTAATGGTAAAAAATATTCTTTTTCATTTATAATGTAACAATTAGATAAATATATAGCTAACATAGCGATATCCAAGAAGTTAAATATACATTAATTATCATAAC
>NZ_PYNY01000019.1:0-82243 GCF_003026135.1 Photobacterium sp. GB-36
CATTCAATATTAAATCTATATATTCAGTGAACTTAACATCACTGATAGTACTGTTTCTATGGCTTTTCATATTAAAGACTACAATGAGTTTTTTAGATCAAGATCAAAAAATAATTAGACAGCATCACCTACACCTTAATCATATAGAAAAGTTTAAAGTTACCTAATAAAAATCATCAGAATAATTTTTTAAAACAAAAGATTATCTAATCTCATACTCTGCTTTTACAAGATTAGTGATGATCATTCCATTTTTAATAACGCATAGTAATAGATATAGCATTAATTATTCACGATCAATATTTATTCTCTTTAAGTATCAATAATATTCCTGTTTATCATCGGACAATGAGATTAAAATGGAATATATATTTACGATTGCAATTGTTGGGCTTGTTGCCTATTCAATGCTAAAAAAGTTTAACCCTCAAGCAACATTAATCACCGCAGGTTTATTCCTTCTAGCTTATGCTTCCCTTTCAGGCATCAACCCTGTTCTTCCTGACGGCCAAACACAAGGTGCTCTATTCTTCGACTTATGGCAAAAATTTACTGAAATAACCAACACTCGACTAGGAAAAGTCGGTTTAACACTCGTTTCTATCGCGGGTGTTTCAACTTACTTAAACCATATTGGCGCATCTCAAGCCCTAGTAAAAGCAACATCTCGTCCGGTGATGGCTGTAAAAAACCCATATATCTTATTGATCCTTGTGTTGCTATTTGTCTCTATCATGTATGTCTTTATTACAGGTGCAACATCGCTATCTTTACTACTAATGGGCACTTTATATCCTGTATTACGAAACGCGGGTGTCAGTGCTAAAACAGCGGTTGCGACCATCGTTATTCCAACTGCATGGGAGTACGGCCCAGGACAAATTAATGCCGTCATTGGTGCCAACACCATTAATGTAGAAATTATGGATTTTGTTGTACACCACCAAACAATTTTCCAAGCGTTACTATTACTTATTATCCCTGTTGTAAATATTGTTTGGCAGCGATACTGTGATCGAAAGGATGGCTATAACCCCGCAGATGATCGCGGTAAATACCTCGAGAAACTAGAACAAGAACACGATAATACCGATGTGGTACCGGGCTTTTACGCATTACTACCCGTATTACCTTTCGTATTTTTATTCGGCTTTTCAAGTATGGTGATGGAATCAATAACGATGACGATTCCAATCGCAATGATGTCGACAATTACAATTTGTGTTCTCATTGAAGCGATTCGTTTCCGTTCGGTTCAACGTGCTTTCAATAACTTTGAAGCTTGGTTGAAAGGAACAGGTATGATCTTTGCGAGCGTGCTAACGTTAATGATCGCAGCTGAATATTTCTCTGCAGGTTTAACCAACATTGGCGCAATTAGCGCCCTAATTAGCAATGCTAAGTCTTTTGATCTTGGTCCTGCAGGTATTGTGATTGTCTTCTCTGGTTTTATTTTATTAACCGCTTTTATAACGGGTTCAGGCAACGCACCAGTAATGGCATTTATTCCAATCGTTCCGCAAATTGCGACAAACTTTGGTGTAAACCCTCTATTACCATTACTTCCAATTTTATTTGCAGCTGGTATCGGTCGAACCATGTCACCTGTGGCTGGCGTTATTATTACCGTTGCAGGTATGTCTGACTTAACACCTATCGATGTCGTTAAACGGACATCTGTGCCTATGTTAAGCAGTATGGTTGTCGTACTCGTGATGGCTGTTATCCAATATTCATAAATAAAAAAACACCCAGCATAAATTATGCTGGGTGTTTTTTTATTCTTTTTCAAAGTGACGAAACAATCAATCAACTAAACCTAACTTCCGCACACTCTTTCGCTCAACTAAAGTTGGCTCTAGCTCAATCACTTGCGGGAAACTATCAGGGGCATCTAAACGTTTCAGTAACGCCTCAACAGCCGCTTGGCCTAAACGATATTTAGGCTGGTGAATGGTTGTAAGGGACGGAGAGATAAACTTCGCAATATGAATATCGTCATAACCGATAATAGAGAGTTGCTCAGGGATCTGAATACCAAGCTCATTCGCGGCATTAATCACCCCCATTGCCATCATGTCATTGGCAACAACTAAAGCGCTGGGTAATGATCCTTTTTCATGCAATTGAATAAAGGCGTTATAACCACCTTCACATTCAAAATCCGCTTCCACTACCCATGATGGATTAACAGTAAAATTAGCTTCATCCATCGCCTCTAAATAGCCGTTATAACGCATTTTGGCTTGGTTTCGCTCCAGCGGACCTGTGATACAACCAATATCGCTGTGTCCCGCATCAATCAAATGTTTCGCTGCCATATAGCCACCACGCAGCGAGTTATCCTGAATTTTATCGCTGGTGAACTGCATCGGTCCCCAGTCCATTACCACGACAGGAATATCAGCATAGTGCTCAAAAATATCGAAACGCTCACCCTCTAGCGACGCACAAACTAAAATTAATCCATCAACACGCTTTTGCAGCAAAGTATTGATTGATTCGTGCATACGTTGGTGATCCCCTTCCGTATTACACAAAATCAAACTGTAGCCTTTATGGTAACAATGACGCTCAACCCCTTTAACCACTTCGCCAAAGAAAGGGTTGGTAGAGGTTGTCACTAACATACCAATGGTTTTAGTACGGTTAACTTTGAAACTACGTGCCAAAGCAGAAGGTGCATAGTAATTGAGTGCTTTAGCCGCCTTGTTTACCCGCTCTGCAATTTCATCGCTAACAAAACGGGTTTTATTAATAACATGGCTCACTGTCGAGGTAGAAACCCCAGCCAGTTTCGCGACATCTTTCATCGTTGCCATGCTATTTCTCCTTAGTTAGGCGTGTTGCGCTAAAAATACATCCACTTCTTCACGCGTTGGGATCGACGTTTGCGCGCCAAAACGAGTGACAGAAATCGCCGCGGCTGCATGAGCAAACTTAATGGCTGATTCTAAAGCCAAATCTTCTAATAAACCAGTCACTAACGCACCATTAAAGGTATCGCCAGCCGCTGTGGTATCGGTTGCTTCAACACGAAACCCTGAGATGATATCGCCGGAACCGTTTTGGCTTAACCATACCCCTTTCGCACCTAAAGTGATCATCACGGTTTTGATACCTTTACCATGAAGAATATCCGCCGCCTGCTGCGCTGATTGGTTATCCGTTACTGTCACGCCTGTTAACACTTCAGCTTCGGTTTCATTAGGCGTTATCACATCAACACACGCTAACAACGCATCTGATAATTCACGGGCAGGCGCTGGATTTAAAATCACGGTCGTATTTGCTAATTTCGCGACTTTTGCTGCTTTTTCGATACCACACATCGGTGTTTCTAATTGCATCAATAAATATTCAGCCTGACGAATCATGTCTAAATCAGATTCAATCGCTTGCTCTGTTAACTTGTTATTCGCTTCAGCCGAGAGACAAATACTATTTTCACCGCAGTCAGAAACTTGGATCATCGCAATACCGGTCGGTGTGCCCACTTCTGTTTTCACACCACGCACATCTATTCCATCTTTGATAAAATTATCGTGCATCAACATGCCAAACGCATCATCACCTACGCACGCAATAAACCCAATATCAGCATTTAAACGCGCAGCGGCAACCGCTTGGTTAGCCCCTTTACCACCTGGGATAACTTGGTAGTTACGACCATGCAACGTTTCCCCTGGGCGAGGAAATGAAGGTACTTGAAGAACATGATCAGCATTGACGCTGCCTAATACTACTAACTTACTCATTCTTTAATCCTTAGTTCTGTTAACCCTTTAACGTCAAAGGAGTAATGGGTTTAAGATCTATCAAAAACTTAAACCTATTAGGGCTTTGTCATTTATTGTGCAACATTGTTAGCTTTATGAAAGAGCAACCCAAACAAGAGAATGGGTTACTCTGTATCGTGATGAAGAAATAACAATAAAAGGGGTTAGATCTTATTCTGTAACGACTTTAAGTGGCACAGGGATGTTCTTTTCAACCTTTTCACCTTTCAGTACTTTATCAGCCGTTTCCACACCAAGCGCACCAATTAAATCAGGTTGTTGTGCAATCGTCGCCGCTAATTTACCGCGCTTAACAGCAGCAATACCATCTTCAGTTCCATCAAAGCCCACAATTAGGACATTTTTACCTGATGCTTGAACCGCACGAAGTGCCCCCAGTGCCATCTCATCATTTTGTGCAAATACAGCTTGTACATTCGAGTTTGCAGCCAGCAAGTTTTCCATTACGTTCAAACCTTTAGTGCGATCAAAGTCTGCAGGCTGGCTCGCTAAAAGATCCATGTCGTTGGCTTTTACCGCTTTCATGAAACCTTCACCACGCTCACGCGCGGCAGATGTTCCTGCAATACCTTCAAGCTGAATAACTTTTGCTTTCTCCCCCACTTTTTCCATAATGAAACGGCCTGCCATTTCACCACCCGCAACGTTATCAGAAGCAATATGACTAACAACATCACCACGGCGTGCACCGCGATCAAGGGTCAATACCGGAATATTGGCGCGATTTGCAATACGAATAGCATTTGATACCGCATCAGAATCTGTCGGATTAATCAGAATCGCTTTCACTCCACGTACTGTTAAATCTTCGATATTCGACAGCTCCTTACTTGGATCGTTTTGTGAATCCAATACAATCAAATTATATCCAAGCGCTTTTGCTTTAGCTTCCGCACCATCTTTCATTGATACAAAAAACGGGTTATTCAACGTCGATACGACAATAGCCATAGTCTCTTGCGCTTGTGCCGCGAAAGACACCGTAGAAGAAATAAGTGCAGCTGAAATAAGCGTTGCGATTTTTTTCATTGTTCTAGTCCTTTTGTAGGGGCGAGCCAGTTCACGTCATCTGGCTCGTTTGTTTTCTGTAATAATTCGTAGCGTATTATTTGTTTTTGTTATCCACTAACACCGCCAGCAAGATAACAACAGCTTTAGCAATCATTTGATAATAAGAAGAAACATCCAGTAGGTTCAGTGCGTTATTCAAGAAGCCAATAATAAGAGCACCAATTAACGTACCCATGATACGTCCCTTGCCTCCCATCAAACTCGTACCACCTAATACAACAGCTGCAATGGCATCTAATTCATAACCCATACCTGCCGTAGGCTGCGCAGAAGATAAGCGAGAAGTCACGATAATGCCTGCAAGTGCTGCTAACATACCGCAAATGGCATACACACCAATTTTCACACGATCAACATTGATACCTGAAAGACGAGCCGCAGATTCATTGCCCCCAAGAGCATAAATATAGCGACCAAAACGAGTGTGGTTTAAAAGGTACCAAACACCTGCAAAGACAAACACCATCAGCCATACAGGAACAGGAATACCTAACGCATAACCTGTACCGAACCATGCAAACACGTCTGCAGTATCAGTAAAGCCTGTAGAGATAGGACGACCATCGGTATACACCATGGTGACACCACGCAGTAATGTCATCGTCACTAAGGTTGCGATAAAGGCTTGAACCTTACCTTTAGCAATGATTACCCCACTGATCCCCCCCAATAACGCGCCGGCAAGCAAAGCCGTTGGCACCGCAATTAAGACAGGAACTTCTAAAGCAATCATACTGGCAGCCAATGCGCCACATAGCGCGAGCACTGAACCGACACTTAGATCGATACCTGCGGTTAAAATAACCAACGTCATACCGACAGCAATAATCGCGTTAACAGAGGTTTGACGAAGAATATTGAGGATATTGTCGACGGTAAAAAAGTTAGGGTTTAAAAAGGACACAACAACAATCAAGAAAAGTAATGCAATTAATGATTTTTGTTCAATTAACCACTCTTTGCTAAACCACTTTTGGCGATTTTGTTCAGTGGGTTTATTCATCGTATTCGTGCTCATGCTGCTTCCTCATTCATATTTTTGCCAACGGCACACGCGAGTAATTTTTCTTGATCCGTCTCTTTAGCATCGAATTCGCCAGTAATTCGTCCTTCATGCATAACAAGGATGCGATCACTCATACCGAGCACTTCAGGCATCTCAGAAGAGACTAAAATGATACTCATACCTTCACTTTTAAATTTGTTGATGAGTTGATAGATTTCTTTCTTAGCACCAACATCAACACCACGTGTTGGCTCATCAAGAATAAGAACTTTAGGCTGGGTCATTAACCCTTTTGCGATAGCAACTTTCTGCTGGTTACCACCGGATAAGTTACCGATAATTTGGTTGTGTGTTGGCGTCTTGATATTGAAAATTTTAATAAAGTCATCAACGGCAATCACTTCTTCTTTATGCTGAATTTGCACACCTTTTGTGAGTTTATCCAAAGCACAAAGAGACATATTTTCTTTTACAGATAAGCCCAGAACAAGGCCATCGCCTTTTCGATCTTCAGAGATATAGGCAATACCGTTATTTAAACCGTCTTGTGGTGTCACAGGCTTTATAACTTGGTTATTCAGCTTAATAACACCAGCTTCAATAGGTAGCGCGCCGTAAATCAATTTCATCAATTCAGTACGCCCCGCGCCCATTAACCCTGAGATACCAAGAATTTCACCACGTTTTAGAGAAAAACTAACATCATGAACACCAGAGCCTGTGAGTCCCGATACTTCAAGGCAAGTTTCGCCATGTTTTACGGCAATACGTGGGTACTGCTCTTCCAACTTACGACCCACCATCATCTCGATCAGCCCATCTTCATTGGTTTCTTTAACTTGGCATTCACCAATGAACTTCCCATCACGCAATACAGTGATATCGTCACAGATTTCAAAAATTTCTTTTAAACGGTGAGAGATGTAAACAATGCCGCAACCTTGCTCACGAAGTTCATTAATGACGGTGAATAACGATTCTGTTTCTTTGTCAGTCAGCGCGTCTGTTGGCTCATCCATAATGATGACTTTAGACTCAAACGAAAGGGCTTTGGCAATCTCAACCATTTGTTGTTCGCCAAGGCTTAAGTCACCCAGTAAGGTTTTTGAGGAGTGTTTCACGTTAAGGCGTTTTAACAGCTTATCAGCCTCATCATACATTTTTCCCCATTGAATTCGTCCCATCATGCCCGTGAATTCACGCCCAAGATAAATGTTTTCGGCAATGGTTAATTCAGGGATCAAGTTTAACTCTTGGTGAATAATACTAATGCCTGCTTCTTGTGAATCACGTGGGCCGTTAAATGCAGCAGGTTGACCTTGATAATGAATACTTCCTGCATCCATTTGGTAAATCCCAGTAAGCACCTTCATTAAGGTTGATTTGCCCGCTCCGTTCTCGCCCATAAGAGCCATTACACGACCCGCATACACAGAAAGGCTGGCTCTATCTAACGCTTTCACACCGGGAAACGCTTTCTCGATATCATTCAATTGTAGAATGGCCTGAGTCATAATTTATCCTCAACGTCGCTCTTGACTAAAACACCACACCGGATTGAAAAATCACATTGGCATACGGAGTACATTCGCCCGTTCTTACTATCGCTCGGCTTTGTTCCGTACGCTGTTTAAACTGCTCGTGGGTAACGTATTGAATATGAATTTTTTTATCCGTTTTCGCTTGCTCTAGTTCAAGTTCAACCAGCAAGGCTTGGTAATGTTCAGGGCTCACTTGGGCAAACTCTTCTGCCATGATCACCCCTTCAATTTGCATTTCAGAGAGCATCACACGCACCGTCTCTAAAAAGCTCGGTACACCATGCGTTAATGCTAAATCAATACGTTGAACGTGATCTGGAATAGGCAAGCCCGCATCACAAAGAGTGATTTCATCGGTATGTCCTAGTGTGGCAACGAGGTAAGACAATTCTGAATTAATGAGGGTACTTTTTTTCATGTTATCGACCATTCGGTTATACGTTTTCTTACTAAAAGCATCTGCTAATCGGTTAAAATTACCGCTTTAGAAAACACCATCGAAACGTTTCGATAGCATGATAATCCGACTAATTTTTTTGACTATCCCCGGTTCGATAAGATGTGAGAATGATCGGTCTTGATCATCAATATAAAGACAAAAAAGAATACTAGGTCACACTTTAGCCATCGAAACGTTTCGATAAAAATAAAAAAACGGGTAACTCACTTATTCCCCCTCTTTTCTATTAACTAAAACGCAACTAAAGCATCGATATCTAAATCTTGCTTTTATCGAGCCTTTGGCCAAAGTAAACTCTCAGGTGACAATGTGTAATAAGAAACCTTAGGTTAATAATCAACCATTAAAACGATAATGCATTGTTTATCAATACTATCGGTTATAGTCGGCGTTAATCTCTTACAAAATCCAAACGAATAACATTCAATTGTTAACATGTATTACTTATTACAAGAGCGTATAAAATGGCTTATTTAGCCCCTTTCAGTTGTTCTATTTTTCTAATTACCTAGGTTTGACTTTCCATATTTAGCTTATTAACCTGTTACCTGAAGCATATACTTATTACAACAATTCGCTTTTAACTTAAGATTTGCATAATAGAGCGTGTCAACTCATCAGGTTACGCAATAATGACCCAAGACAATAGCAAGACAGAGCAAAAAAACGCACAACTTCAACGTAAAGAAAGAAATGTAAAAACAAAATTAATGGATTGGTTTTCCTACAACATGAATGCTAATGGTGTTTCAAAAACAGCGTTGGCAACCTACTGTGATGTATCAAGACAAGCCGTCCATAAATGGGTCACCACAGGTATCGTCTCTAAAGAAAACTTAATTATTTGTTCTCGTTTTTTTAAAACCGTACCACCATTAGATTTGATCGCAGATAAAGAAAACCATGCACCGGTTAACCCTTTATCATACGCATGGTCTTCTAACGCGCGTAAAGCCGTAGAAATCATAAAAAGATTAGATGATGAAAAGACAAACCCTATTCAAATAAAATTGATCACAGGAATGGTCGAAGCGGTTGATGCATTATCTTACGTTGAAAATGCGAACCTGAAAGATGAGCAAAATTTCGAGTGGGAGTGTAATAATAAAACACGATCCATGTTAGCCCGTATTGATGAGCAATTTTATAATGCCGATCTCACTGGCGTTACCATAGAATATATCGGCAATATATTAATCGGCTACATGGAATTAATTGGGGACACAAAACGCGATATTCGCCCTTATAGCTTTATCGCCTTGCCAGATCTCAATGACGGCAATGCAGAAATGTGCATAAAACTATTAAAGAATCTTCTTGAATACCCAACCCGATCTCGATTAGTCATCGCTATTCATTTACCAGAAGAAAATCAACAAGCAGCGCGATTTAACCAGATTGCCGCCAATACCTCTTTTCTTATTATGCCGCCGTCATCCGTCCCTTCAATTGTTGCGGAAAAAATAGCAAAAATGACAAAAGATTAGTGTGAGCATACCGTTATGGGACATCAAATGTCCCTTTACGTTATCTTTTTTAATCACTTCATTTCAAAAGTTAGCCGCGCGTTGTTCTTTCTGTCCAAGATCAGCAAAGCGGATACAATCTATCAATGAAATATCGCGACGAGAAGAAAAAATAAAACCTAGTTGACTCACCAGTTCATCATTCCCTTGTTCACGTGCCATCCCCATTAAAGCGCAAACCTTGTCCGAGGTTTGGTGGTGAGCCATCTCTAATAACGTCGGTGGTGGTACTGATAACGTAAGCATCGGTGGCGCTGCATTTTTAGGATAAGCTTTGTTATCGGCAGAGCACCCCGTAGCTAACAGTAATATTATTGATATCGCTAAAAAACCGTTTTTCACGACACCGACTCCTGCTGATAAAGTGTAATCGGTGCACTAAATAAATAAGGCATCACTACATTATCTATAAGCGCATCACAGTGAGCTTTATCAATAACAAACGTTGAGTTTTTCTCTGCGGCAGCATAAAACTTTTCGACCTTGTTATAACCAATTCGTTTTGCTGTTTCATCAAGGACATCGACAGCAAAATTAAACAAACCAATCACTTCATTTTCAGGATATTCGATAATTTTATCAGCACACTGTGCAGCATTAACAACGCTATGCATCGTCACAATAGGACGAGAAAATGCTAACGAATCAGCATGAGTGATAGGTGAAACCAATAGTGCAGCAATGAGCAGTTTTCTCATACACACCTCTTTAAAATTAACTCAACATAATATTTAAATGACGTAATAAGCCCCTTCCTTGGAGCCTGTCAAATTTAGAAAATTAGAAAATTAGAAAGGTAATTATTTACAGTTTGCAGTGAAGCCATTTTCAATACGATCTTTCGCCGTTTCTTTACCACTTTCAATAATCGCTTTACGCTGCTCTGCAAACGTTGTTGTATCTGACATATTCGAGATCTTTTGCGCCATAGTATCTACTGCACGCATGTTCCCATCAGCAGCAAAATGTGCACCCAAAACAAGTAAAGCCGCATTTTGAACAATCGGGTTTTTATCATCAGCTGCCGCACTTTTTAAATACGTTAAGCTAGAAAGATCACAATGATTTAATTGCTCATTAGCTTGTACAAATTTATCACCTAATACCATGCCAGCCGCTTGTTCTTTAATAGCGTTACAACCAGTTAATAAAATTGTCGATGAGATAAGGCTGGTGATAATTAATTTTTTCATTATATTTTCTCTCTTTCATGTAATAAAAGCGATCCCTGCAGATATAACAGTCCATAAATAAGTTAAATAGATACGCATGACATTATTTCTAATATCAAAAATTAATAATGTTTTTAAAAATAAAAAGAATAATAAATATTTAATATATTAACTTTCTATTTAACAGAAATATATTTAGGCATAATCACAAAGGCCTAATGTTTGAAAAGGCATTACGTGATGATTCAGACTTTCATGTCGGCTTTGTACCGCTTCCATCTGTCGCCCTTCTTTCTTAAAAACAATAGTTGTTGAGACCATATTTCCCATTGCGGTTTGCTCTAAAAGCGTAATGTTATTAAACCCATAAACCTTTTGCGCTAACGATTGATGCGAATCATCCACCACTATCACTTGTTCTTTATCAACGTCAAACTTATAAGATTGAAAAAATGGCTTTCTAAAATCACCATTTTTATTCTTCGCACCATCAAACACACACTGAATACTATAATTAGGGCTATCTGCTCGACTTGCACCAATACCAATAAAAGCAGGAATAAAAAGTAAAACCTTGGCTAATTTAAGTAGTTTAAATATAGACTTATACCGTTTTAGAAACGGTTTTTTAGTGCCATACACTTTGGGTAAAACAACCACAGATGAACACAGCACACATAACCTTGGATCTTTACATGTATGGCCATAAACATTGGTTCGTTTAACTCTTGTTCTACACTTAGCCATAATGCTTACCTAATGCCAAAAAGAACAACATCTCATTCGTTTTACCATCTAAAGTTCGCTTTAATCTCACTATTATTCTGTGACTTTTCATATTAACGTTCGTCTTATAAAAATAGATTTATCGCTAATCCGTAGCGTGATGTTTTCATCCCCAATCAAAAAATCAAACCACAATGGTTTACTAAAATAACCTTGCTCATTTTATCGCGCCTAATTGCGCTTGGATCTAAACACTGTCAATCAAAAACCGCAATAGTCGCAACAAATGGTAATGGGTAAACCTATAGTTTACAACCGTAAATGTGGAATTTAGCCCCTATATCTCTTACAAAAAAGAGGGTTTATAAGGAATTACAGTAAGTTATAACTATTCTCATTTACGACTGATTGCTTATTATTTAAACAAAAATAATGCTTTGTAGGATTATTATTCTCTTAAACTGCTCGTTGAAAATGATTTTTAGAAAGATTTTCTCTTTGTCACAGGAACAAAATTACTGAGAGATATCGTCAATAGATGCAATCGTATAGAGTTACGTGGTGATGTTCAAAAAGTGGCAGTACAAAGTAAACATTGCTGAACGGAAAATAGAAGGGCGATAAGCGCCCTTCTGTTTTTATTATTGAATAATATCAACGTTATCAATACCAAATAAACCGCTTACGTTACTGTTAGCTAAAGTCTTATTCATTTCAACGAAGGTTTGTTCTGGGGTTAAATCCTTAAATAACTCAGGTCGGATCCACTTCGCAAAGTGTTCAAGCGCCACAAGGTTATACGGCGAGTTATAAAACGGCTTATAAATAGAGAAAACATTGCCGGTTAAATTTGCGTTGGTCGCTTGCAACCAAGAACGATCCATCAAGGTTTTCGTTGCCGCTTTGATCGCAGCGTCATTAGCCGCGTAACCTAGAGGAATACCCTTCATAGAATGACCTTTTTTATCAACCCAGCCAGCCGTTTGCATAATGTAAACATCAGGGTTTTCCGCAACAATAGTTTCAGGTGACATATTACCGGAATGAGCACCACCTAACGGTTTGGTCGCAATATTTATCGCTTTTAGCAGCGTGATAAAATCATCCATATTGCCACCAGCATAAGTGTTGCAACAGGAATCTAGGGTGTAGCCTGCCGCCGTTTCCATAAACACGGTTTTGGGTTTTAAATCTTTCGCCTTAGCAATGCGATCAGTAATAACGTTTAAATGTTGAGTGTAGTAATCCGCAAATGCTTTACCGCGTTCTTCATAACCTAATGCTTTTGCTACAGAAGTTACTGATGTCATTGTGTTTTTGATGGTTTGCTCGCGAAAATCTGCCGTGATCACCTGAATACCGGCATCATTAAGCTTCTTCACTAAGCCTTTCTCTTTGGCAGAGTTCATACTGCTAGTACCGATGATCAGCACATCAGGTTTAGGCTTCATTTGAATGAATGATTCAGCATCAAACTGACCTTTACTGATCTTGCCAATCTCTGGCACTGTTTTAAGATTTGGGTATTTATTGGTATAAAACTCATACATAGAAGGGGCTGAAATCTTCATATCATCACGCATAGCAACAACATGTTTACCAGCATTTTTTCCGTAAACGATTTCTAATAATGGGAAGTTACGAGCAGTACCAAGTGCAATATGTTGAGGCTGATGATCAAGCGTGATTGTTTGGCCTGATACATCCGTGATTGTCATCGGGTAATCACCAGCAAGTGCAGAGCATGAAGCCATTACACCAACAGCAAGAGTAAGAAGTTTAAATTGCGTTTTCATATTAGACCTTTTGAGATTAGAAATCGTAACGAGCGCCAAGCATGGCTTGTGTATCATCAATTACCGTGTCGTAATTCACCGCAGCATAGGTTCTGAAATGTTTATTCCACTTGGCGGTGATGTCGCCATTCACAGCTCGAGTGTCATCTCCACCTTCGACATGTAACTCACCAAAACCAAGCGTGGCTTTATAAATACTGTTGATCTTATAAGCAGCCACTACGTCATAACCGTCAGCATCCTTACCGCCTAATTTTTGATTGGTGTATAAAGCACCTAAATAAAACTGCTTAATTTGGTATCCCATACCGACATCAAACTGTGACTTTTCTTTCTCTTTGCCTTTTTTGATCATGGTTTGATCGGCATAACCCGTTGCCAAAGTTAACCCTGTATCACCAATAGCTTGGGATGCCCCAACAGAGAAACCCTGTTTAAAGGTATCTTGTTTGATTGTATGTTTACCCGAGTAGTTAATGCCTAATGACGTACCCGAATCATTGGTATAAAAAGTGGCAATACTGTTCGCAATACGTTTGCCGACTTTAAACTTGTCAGCGGCAATTGCGCCGTATGCTGCCTGAATATCAGTCATATCCGTAACAAGGCTCATCGCTCCCGCCGTTTTACCATAAACGACTTGCGCTTCTCCCTCTCCTAACGCCGCTTTAATACCGGCATAGAGATAGCGTGTTTTATTTTCACTTGCTTTGAATTCCTGCTCGAAATAACCAATGCCGCTAATACCATCACCGATCAGTGTTTCACCACTAATATTCACTCGCGCACGGCTAAGATCGGTGATGTCACTATCACGATGCTCAGCGCGAGCTTCAACACGCCCGCCAATAGCAAGACTTGTTCCCTCATCAGCGTAAATGGATGCCGCATTTACAACACTTGCAAACGATGACACGCATAACGCGCCATAGAATAAAGCTGTCCTTTTCATTACCGACCACTTTTGATTTAAAAAATAGAATGGTAAACCTACGGTTTACCGTTAATGAGAATGGTAATCATTAAGATGTTTATAATCAAGACATTTAAATACTTAAATGGAATTTATATAACCTAAAGAAAAAGGGATAATGATGAAATGTACCTGCGCAATGCATTTGCCTTTAAAAACAAAACATTTAAAATCAATGTGTTATTGATTGTCTAAAATAAAATATCGAGATTTTTTTAAATATTGAAGTAAGCCCATAATCTTTCGTTGTTAAATTGCCGACACTATTTTATCGCTTAAAAGGTATACACTTTTAAATAACTAAAGAATATTATTCATAAGCTCAGGATATGAGAAGCAATATTATATTGAGTAAGCTAATACACTCTCCAAGTATTACTTTTAGGGAAATTAACGATGTTATATAAAAATAAATCACACACTTAAACATCAATCACTCTCCCTTTTTAAAATAAAGCAAAAGGGCTTTGAATATTAAACTCAAAGCCCTTGGCATTTATTTATCTTGGTCTGTTATTTACAGTTCATAAATAGCATTAGATTCCGATCCTAATAACTGTTTTAAATACTTACCCGCCACGCCAAACGTAATTTCCGGTATACCGGGCGTATACAGTAACTCTTCACACGCATACAAGGATGAATCGATAATAATAGCGACATGTTCAGGTAGCCCGACAGGACAAACGGCACCGGGTAAACACCCTAACTGGGCAGTCATCTCTTCACCAGTACAAATAGAGGGACGCTTACCGATTAACGTCTTTATTTTTTTCGAATCCATTCGCGAATCTTTATCCGTCAAATACAACGCATAGCCATGATCTTTAAATTTCATAAAGATGCTCTTCGTATGTACTCCGATCCAACCCAGTCTCGCTGCCACTTTTTGATCAGTTTCAAAATCAAGAATACTTTCGTGTTCCCATTCTCGATAAGGGATAGCCAATGACTTTAAACGTTGGGTATTAAACGCATAAATTTTTTGTAATGATTGCATATATCACTATCCCTTTTTCTTTTACTTTTACTTACCCATCAGCTCTTTGGCAAGAATGATCGCAATAGTAAACATCATTGCAGCCACTAACAGATCAATGCCTTTTTTCACTTTTGGCTGTGATAAAACAGGCCCAAGCTTTGCCGCGCCTAACGACAGGCTATAGAACCAGACAAACGATGCCATGATGGTACCAACAGCAAAAGCAATACGGTCATTGCCTTCAAACTGACCACCTAATGAACCAAGAATCACCACTGTATCAAGGTATAAATGTGGATTTAACACCGTCACCGCCAATGCCCCTAAGATAACAGCACGACGACCGCGAGCAACCACTTCACCATTTTGTTCATCAGCATTGTGCTTTTTAAACGCGCTTTTTAATGACAACAAACCGTAGAAGGTTAAAAAAGCAATACCGCCTACTGTGACAGCGGTAAGTAACATGTCATGTTGCGCCAAAATGGCACCACCACCAAAAATACCGATGGAAATAAACAGCGTATCTAGCAAACTGCAAATCGTTGCTGTCGTTAAATGGTGATTACGCTTTATACCTTGATTGAGAACATAAGCATTCTGGGCGCCAATCGGGATGATCATTGATGCCCCTAAGCCAAACCCTTGTAATAAAACCCAAAAACTCATCATTCACCTCAGCAGCATCAAAATAATATTCGTAAAGAGCCGAGAAGATAAAAGGTTTAGATGGATAAGTATAATTAATGATTTTAATATAACATTAGAGATACTTATAACTGTGGTGTTACCTATATAACGTAATGTTACCTATATAACGTGGTGAGACTCATAAGCAAGGAGAGTGAAGTGCGAGGATTGGATTACAAATGGATTGAAGCCTTAGATGCGATTATTCATCAAGGGAGTTTTGAACGTGCCGCTGAATACCTCTTCATTTCACAGTCAGCCATTTCACAACGGGTAAAACAATTAGAAAAGTTTCTAGCTCAACCTGTACTGATAAGAGAGCAACCGCCAAAACCCACAGCAATAGGCAAAAAACTGCTGGGGTTATATCGTCGTGTTAGATTACTTGAACATGAAATATTGCCAGAGTTAGAAAACGATACCAGCGCACGCCCTATTCAACTTTCACTTGCGACCAACGCCGATAGCCTAGCGACATGGTTATTGCCGTCACTGCAAGATGTGATGAAACAAAAACAAGTTGAAATCACATTAAGCATTTATGGTGAAAACCTCTCGATTGAGAAATTGAAAAGCGGAGAAGTGGCTGGCGCAATTAGCCTCGAATCGCAACCGATCCCGTCTTGTCGAGCCGACTATTTAGGTTGTATTGATTACGTGTGTGTCGCGAGCCCTGAATTTACCCAGCGCTACTTCAAAAACGGTGTCAATAACCAAACACTCGCCAAAGCACCAGCGGTGTCTTACGATCAGTTTGACGATCTACACCAGAAATTTCTTACCCAGCACTTTAATGTAAATCTTGATAATACCGTCCATCATAAAATCAGTAGCTCAGAAGCTTTTATCAAAATGGCTCTTGCCGGCATCGCCTACTGTTTAATCCCCAAATTACAGATCATCGAAGAATTAGAAAAAGGCACACTGGTGAACATAACACCGAATTTTTCCTTATCTAACCAAATTTATTGGCATCACTGGCAATTAGAAACGGGCGTATTAAAAGAAATATCGCAAGCGATCATTCATTACGCACAAAGCCATTTGCCACAATAAGATCAGCAAAAAAAGCCCTCTCATTTGAGAGGGCCAATCCCTTATGTAGCACTAGTTATTATTATTAAGAAACGTCACGGCTTTATCAGGAAAATCAGTAAATACACCATCGACTTTTACCTGATTGTAGAACACATCAAGCATGCCATTAAAGCTCTCTGCGTATGACGGAATTCGGCCTTCATCAGCACGGAAAGTATAAGGATGCACTGTTAACCCCACCGCTTTTGCCTGCGCCATTAACGGTTTAATAATGATGTTCGATTGGGTTGATTTATCATCCACTAACATCGGTTTCCAAGGGCCAATCCCTTCCGCATATTGCGCCACTTTTGCCATACCATCTGGTTTGAACATCCAATCGTAGCTATACGGCGTTGCTTTATCACCGTCATAAACCATGGTTTCGTTCCAATCGGTATAAGCCATTAATTGGATAAGTTTTAAATCCATGCCCATCTCGGGCAGTAAAGTATCATTAATACGCTTTAGCTCATTGGCATCAAAACATTGCAGGTAGACTTTGTCGCTTTGCGAGGTATAACCGTATTGTTTTAATTCTTTAAGTACCGCTTTAGAGATGTCTTTCCCTTCATGGCGATGGAACCAAGGTGCTTTGATCTCAGGATAAATACCAATGTCATAACCTAACGTCTTATTTAAGCCTTGAATTAATTCAATTTCTTCCGCAAAAGTAGGGACAGTAAAGTGTGATTTCCACATTGGGAATCGTTGTGGGAAGCCCGCGACTTTCTCGCCTTTATCATTGATATTAAACCCTTCAGTCACCCTTAATGATTTAATTTCAGCGAGCGTAAAGTCAATCGCGTAATAACGTCCATCTTTACGCGCGCGATCAGGAAAACGTTCAGCAACATCAGTCACACGATCCAAATAGTGATCATGCAGTACCACTAATTGATCATCTTTCGTCATCACCACATCCTGCTCAATAAAATCAGGTTTCATGGCATAAGCGAGCGCTTTCGCTTCAAGTGTATGTTCGGGTAAATAGCCTGACGCGCCACGGTGAGCAATAACCAGCGGCTTTGCAATCGCCCCTGCTGATAAGCTAAGTACTAAAAAAGTGAAGCCAACTGAGATTGTTTTCATCATATATCCTTGATAAATAGTGAGGGACAATCCGCCCCTCAATACGGTTATTGTGCTAATGCTGCTTTTTCTTTTGCTTTACGTTCATGAAGTGCGCGCTCACCTAATAGGGCATAAACAAAGCACACAATAGATGTCACACAAGAACCAACCAGAATAATAAAGCCGCCATCCCAACCATAAAGATCAACGGTATAGCCAAGCACAGCATTTGCTGCAACCGCACCACCAAGGTAACCAAATAACCCCGTTAACCCTGCCGCAGTACCTGCTGCTTTCTTCGGTGCAAGCTCAAGCGCATACAAACCAATTAACATAACAGGGCCATAAATTAAGAAGCCGATAGCAATAAGCGCCAACATATCAACCGTTGGGTTACCTGCAGGGTTAAACCAGTAAACCAATACCGCCAGCGTTACCAGCACCATAAACAAAATACCGGCTGGTGCTCGACGTCCTTTAAAGAACTTATCGGAAATCCAACCACACAATAAGGTGCCCGGAATACCAGCCCACTCATACAAGAAGTAAGCCCATGATGTTTTATCGACAGAAAAGCCTTTCGCTTCTTTTAGATATACTGGCGCCCAATCTAACACCCCGTAGCGGATCAGATAAACAAAGGCATTAGCAATCGCGATTGACCAAAGTAACTTGTTATTAAAGATATACTTAAAGAAGATTTCTTTCGCCGTCATTTCCGTTTCAAACGACTTATCATATCCATCAGGGTAATCATCTTTATATTCTTCAATTGGTGGTAAACCACATGACTGAGGCGTATCACGCACGGTTAACCAAACAAAAAATGCGACCAGCAAAGCAAAAAGAGCGGGAACATAAAAAGCAGTTCGCCAGTCGTCATTAAATGCCCAAAGGCCAAGAATAAACATAGGGCCGATTAAACCGCCACCCACGTTATGAGCAACATTCCACACCGACACTATTTCGCCACGTTCTTTACGAGACCACCAATGCACCATGGTACGTCCACACGCAGGCCAGCCCATTCCTTGGAACCAACCATTTAGGAATAATAAAATGAACATGGCAGCCACACTTCCCGTCGCCCATGGCATAAAGCCAAAACAGAGCATGACCAACGAGGACATAACCAGTCCCGCCGTTAAAAAGTATCTTGGGTTAGAACGGTCTGACACATTCCCCATTAAGAACTTCGATAAACCATAAGCAATAGACACCGCAGCTAAAGCAACACCAAGCTCTCCGCGGCTGAAGCCTTCATCAATTAAATATGGCATTGCCAAACTAAAGTTCTTACGGACGAGGTAATAACCTGCATAGCCGAAGAAAATACCGAAAAATAACTGCCATCGCAGGCGAGAATAGGTGCTATCGACCTTACTATTTTCTAAAGGTGCGATATGCGCCTTCGGTTTGAATATCCCAAACATCAGAGCCTCATTGTTATCCATACATTACTTAAAACGAACATTTTCGCTCACAAGCGAAAACAAGTGGATTGTATGGATATCAAATTAAATTTCTGTGACAAAGGTTTAGTTAGTGTTAATAAATGGAATATGTTGCCAGTAAAATATACCTATCAAGAACAAAATCACGCTTTCAACATATAAGGTAATCATGATGCTTTTATTAACAGCGAAATATTTCGCTCATAAAACAATCAAATGTATCGAATGGAAGTCGTATTACAGGAAAGAAATAAACGAAGTAAAGAGAAAGAAAAATGCAGCTAAAACGTCTAAAAATACAACTCTATAAATGTGTCAACAAACTTTAATATCAAATTTAATCAGCAATCTTCGCAGTACATCACAAATCATCTATATACTTAGAGCGAATTGATGATTTTATGCTTAGAATCATAGCGTTAAAATAGCGTATTTTAGAAGTGCAGATAAAAGCGTGGCCATCATGATCGTATGCTGCTAAAAGCTGGCTGATTTAAGCCCAAATTGGTAAAACGTAATACGCTTTGAATACGCCTAAATTTCAAAGCACAATATATACATTAGTAAGGTAAAGTCATCAAAATGGAAGTAGATAAATATTTACTACGGGCGGTAACATTTTATGCTTAAAAAGCTTATATCTAGCATACTAAATAGAAGAGTAAACAAATTATCATCAATAAATAGCCTTCCAGAAAAACCGAATGTATTTATTAATGCCACATTTCAGATAGGCGACTACTTCGCAATGTCACCTATTATTGAAGCAGTTAAAGCCAAGTGGCCAGAAGCCAATGTGGTTGTTTTATGTACGAAGAAAAATGAAGATGTTGTAAAATATGACACTCGGGTTAATTACATTTGCTTACCCAAAGAAAGAGAATGGTATAAATACCCTAAGATATTAAAAGAGAAGATCAATTGTAATGTCGATTTACTAATAGAAGTGTCTTCTATAGAAAAACCACATCGGAGCATCGTCGGTTTTACATTAAAGCCCGACTTAACTATCGGTCACGATTGTTACCAGCATAATTGTATACAGAACCCACCGATACAATTTAATAACGATAACATAAGTAAGCCTGAATGCTGGTCAAAACTAATGGCCGCATATGGTTTTGCTCAGCCCCCTGCTCTGTTTAAGGTTTTTGCTAAAGAAAACGATAAAATGGAAATGCTGATCAATAGTAAAAACCTTAAAGACTATTTGGTTTTTAATCCATTTGCTTCTCGTAACAGTAGATCACTAAGTATAAAGAAAAGCATAGATATACTTACAAAATTAAAAAACGATGGATTTAACTGTGTCTTTATTTTGCCTTCCTATATAAAAAATAAAGATGAATGGGAAAGCCAATTAGCGCCCGTTTCTCGTGTTTGCTGTGTAGATTCTATACAAGACGCGATTTATTTGATTAAACAATCAAAAGGCGTGATCTCTGTTGATACCGCGATTATTCACATAGCGAGTGCTTACAATATACCCACAATAGGTTTATTTAAGGAGTCACAACTTGAGTGCAAGCTTTGGCATCCTCAGAGTGCAAAAAAACATGTGGGAGCATTAACCGGCAATGTTGAAGATATAATTAATAGTCAAATTTTCACGACTAATGAACAATCTCATTAAGCTATGCTTCTCAATATAACCTTGTTATAACGCAGGTAATTTATAAACCGATTCAGCGCTCTCAAGCTATGAATCGGTTTACCATTTCTTCAATACGCATTGAATTTTTCATCAAAAACGATTCAACCTCATCGATTCAACCCCACCGACTTATCATCAAAAGACAACCAAAAGCCTAAGCAACATAGCACTCATCAATCGTTTTGCTTTAGGGTGTCTCATTTTTGCTACAAATATAAAACCTAAACATATATTTTATATACCATTTATGTATTATATCTATTGCGTATATTTGACACATGTCGCCCATTCTCTAATCTTGATTAAGGATGCTACGTGATGAAAAAACTTCTTTTTGTTGCACTCTCTTTTTTACTATTTTCAGCTCCATCATTCGCTGCTTATACAAACTATACAGTGCTAAACAGTACGCCAGGTACGGTTGACCTTGTTTTAGAAGGACCATTTTGTGAACAGCACTTTCTCGGCGAGATACAACCTTCTGAATTAAGGCAGGATAATATAACCAGAGGAATTTGCATGCTTGCAAGGATCGATGGCGCGATTCATATGGATGATGGTGTTGTCGTCCCCTTAAAATACAGATCACCCGGTACAACATATGGTCAGTTCATTGTTGTCGCAAAACAAGAAGAGGGGAAATGGAGCGGGAAAATAATGCCGTTCGATGATTTGGATGGGTTTCCAGCCCCTAAATAGTTCAAATATTAATAACTAAATAATGCTTAATAGAACATCACAAAATATAATTAAATGGCCCATACAAAATGGAGCATTTAATTTAAGGACTGATAAGGCTTGGTTTCGATATTAATACGAAACCGAGCCTTTAATTTGACTTTATTTAATATGGAGGTATCGCTGCTTATAAAACATAAAACAGCTGAACTTTCTGAGTATATATAAAATCGAGGATCAGATAATGCTCACTTCCGTTAGTGATAACTGGAATCACGTAATGTCTGTCAATCTACTAAATACTATAGGAATAACTACAATTTAAGCCCACAAGATTACCGAGACGCAATTGGTTCACCTGATACAACGGGTGATACTTATTACCGTTACCCACGCCAAGTTTCCTTTTATATCGACCAATTATTCGGCGTGAATCTTGAAGATGCAGGATTAAATATTAATAATCAGGTGTCATTATTAGCAGGGCAATTTAATCGAGTATTTGCATTCGCAATGACTAAGTTGTCATACAAGCCAAATAAAGACAAAGAAGCACTGACTTTTGTCACGGCATCTCAAGCTGACAAAGCATTTAAAGATGCGCTAACGCAGTTAGACATTAAGTCTACAGACGCATTTACGTTAAGTAATGATTCTGATCGTAAAGCTATTTACCAGTTACTTGATGTTGCGATTGGCAATGTTGAAAAAGCGATTGGAAGTGATTTTAATGCGGTAACGGATAAAGGTCCTATTGATCCAACAAGTGAAATCCAGATTTATACTGATGCAAAAATACAGGGTCAGATGTTCCTTTCTGCTTCTAAAGCAGGAGCAAATATCGTTAATAACTGGATGACACCAAATACCCATATTTCACTGCCAGTTGATGCAAGTATCGACCAAATGAAAGACAGCGGCGTCGATTGTACAGCGCAAGCACAAAGTGCTTTTGCTAAGCTTGCAAGCGAGGCTGATCCAGAACATCCACAGCAAATTAATGTTAATTTCCAAAACAATAGCTGTATGATTTCTATTGGCGATTACACACCAGACGTTCCAGTACCACCGGTACCAGAAGGTGAGTGGGATCCAGCTAAAGTCTATGATAAGCCATGTGAAAAAGTCATGCATGATGGCCTGTCATACCATAACCAATGGTATACCACAGGTGAAGAACCAACACCGGAGGCATCTGCTAATTGGGGTGTATGGCGTATAGTGGGTAAAGATAGTGATATGTGTACAAATTAATCGTACTGAATGATTACTTCGTAAGTTCAAATAAATAGATTTACTATTTAAGCGAAATTACCCTCACAAAAGCCAGCCTATACCATGCTGGCTTTTTGTTTATTTCGCTGTTGGTGACTTAATCGTTACCTTGCTCTTATCGCGTGAAATAATGTTTTTCAAAACATAGATTTATCTCTTTTAATCGTCTAACCACTATCTCTTTTTAAACTATCCATATCGTCAATAATAGTGATTTACAAGTCAAAACCGCTACCACCGCGTTGGATAACCTCTTTTTTATAAAACCTGACATATCTCTAAAGTTATAGACAAAGCACTGTGAAATGTCTGTGCTATCGGCTAAAACATTAGCAATTCGCAGAGATTAAATTGTTAATGGTAAAACACAAAAACAACACCATTAATAGCGGTTATGTCCTCGTTTAAACCCAGCCTAATCAAAGGAGTATGATTTGGCAGTAAAAATTACAATACTTAACGCATCTGGAAAATTAAGCCAATACTCAGACTTATTGGAGCACACGATTGGATGTGCCCTTATTAAAATTGGTGAATTCCTTGAATTATCAAAGATTGATATTACTGTTTCTCCATTCCAAACAGGGGAAGAATCCCCGTCAGGCTTAGGCGGTTACGCTCTTAGTGAGCATAGAGTCGAGCTGTTAGTGGACAGCTCTCGAGATGATATTGCTGAAATAATAAAGACAGAGCTTCTTGAAGTTCTAGCGCATGAACTTCACCATGCAGTGAGATTAAGTTTTCACATGCCAACAGGCACCTTGTCACAGCAGTTAATAATGGAAGGTTTAGCGTGCCATTTCGAAAATCTGGTGACCAACGGTAAGCCATCGTCATTATTTAAAGAGCTCGATAACTATGATTGGCGCAACGGACTAGAACAAATGAGCCATCTATTAGACACAAAAGACTTTTCATTAGATAAATTGTTTTTGGGCTCACACCCTGATGAGTTCCCGAAATACGCAGGTTACTGGATTGGATACAATTTAGTTGCTGAATATGCGAAGAATCATAATGCAACCGACGCTGAAATGATAAAGCTAGAACCATCCCACTTTTTAAATGATAAAGTGAAAGCGGCTTGTTAAGCGACAGATAAGAATTATGTCGCGTAGCCGATGCCTATCCGACATGTTGGATAAACCCAAGCACTCTGTAAGCAAAGATTGAAAATATATAGAAACTGCTCTCACAAAAAGCCAGCATATACCATGCTGGCTTTTTGTTTATTTCGCTATTAGTGACTTAATCGTTACCTTGCTCTTATAGCGTGAAATGATGCTTTTCAGATAAGGGCTTTATCTCTCTTATCATTGCCCTGCCACGCTCTCCGTTCCAACTATCCAGACAAGTAATAACCGTCGTCATTTATAAGCCTAAAACCGCTTGTGGTACATAAGATAGCCAAGTGTTTTATAAAACCTGACGTATATCTAAATTTCTAGACAAAACACTGTGAGAATTCTGCTTTATCAGCTAAAAACATCGGCAATTATCCAAGGGTGGATTGTTAATGATAGTAACTCGAAAACAACACCTTGAAAGAGTAGTTTATTCATCACTTTTCTATTAAAAAACAATAGCGTTAAATGACATTATAACACCAAGTTATCCTGTTACTCTTCGCCTTAGCTTTTCTTATCAGGAATCATAATGCCACAATCAGCATTCGAAAATTTACCCCCACTACCATTTCTAGTGATTTCTGCACTACTAGCAGTGGTGCTTTTTATCTTTATTGCTCGACTGAAATCCACAAAGCGAGAACTCGAAGATTCCAAACAAGAAACCGTAAAGGCTTCTCAAGCACTTGCTGATTACGAGAAAAAATATTCTGGCATCATTAACGTAGATAAAGAGATCAAGATTCGAAACCAAGCATCCAAATTACGCCAAGATGAAGCTAATGCAGTTTTTCTTAAGGTCACAAATGATATTGAACAGCTCCAGTCGAGTTACAAAGAGAAGAAAGGCATATATGACTCACTCATCCATCAGATAGGCATTTATGATGATGACGTTGAGTTGCTGGAGCTAGGCTTCTATGAACCACACTTTGACTTTGACACCGCAGAACAATTTAAAGAGAAAATCCGCGAGTGCAAAGAGCGTCAAAAAGACCTTCTTCGTCTGAAGGATGCTTCTGGAGCTATTTACTGTACTACTGAGTGGACGGTAGGTAACTCAAAAGTCGAAGGCAAGAAGATGACTGACCGAGGCATTAGGCTCACAGCCCGCGCATTCAACAATGAATGTGAAGCCGCAATCGCCAACTGTACATGGAAAAATGCCAACAAGATGGAGGCTCGAATCAATAAGGCCTTTGAAGCAATAAATAAACTGAATGAATCCAACACGATTATCATCTCAAATAAGTATCTGCAATTTAAAATTGAAGAACTTCGCCTGACGCACGAGTACAAAGAGAAGAAACAACGAGAGAGAGAAGAGCAGGCTGAAATTAAGGCTCAAATGCGTGAAGAAGCGAAGGTTGAAGCTGAGATAAAAAAAGCGGAACAAGAAGCCATCAGAGAAGAAGCTCGTTTTTCTAAAGCTCTTGTGACAGCCAGAAAAGAGCTTGAGTCAGCGAATGAAGAAACCCGCACGAAACTGGAAGAGCAGATCGCACAGCTACAGGCTGATCTTGAAGCAGCAGAGCAAAAGCATCAACGTGCACAGAGTATGGCAGAGCAAACCAAACAAGGTCACGTTTATGTTATTAGTAATGTTGGCTCGTTTGGAGAAAATGTTTATAAGATTGGTATGACCCGTCGACTTGAACCAATGGATAGGGTAAAGGAGTTGGGTGACGCTTCCGTACCATTCAGTTTTGATGTTCACGCCATGATTCACACCAATGACGCCCCTTCTCTTGAGAAAGAGTTGCACCGTATATTCGATAATAATCGTCTGAACATGGTGAATCGTCGTAAAGAGTTTTTCCAAGTAGATCTGTCTGACATCAAGCAAGCTGTTAAAAATTTCGATATTGATGATGCTGAATTCATTGAAACTGTTGTAGCACAGGACTTCAATGAAACTAAAGCAATGCGTAAGCAAGCTGAGTTACAAGAAGCAATGGATCTTGGTGCTATCACAGATATAACTAAGACAAAGCAATCTGAATTTGCCGAGTGCATTTAAAATATAGAGCCATCGTAGAAATATTTAGCATCTGCATCATTGAGCTAGCTAATACAGTTAGCTCAGTTCTGCCCCAATACGAGTTTACCTCGTTGACAGATCGCTTATCTAGGCAAGAGTACAACTTACTTTTCCTAATACCTGTGGTGTGTTCTAAGAAATAGGGAGCTTGCAAGAGTATGACAACAAAAAGCTATTCAGAATAACCGAACAGCCCAAAATGGATTATCTCGATGTACGTTTCCGAACAATGTTAAGTTCTCTTCACTTTTCTCATGCAACCTATACAACCCTATCTAAGATAGGTAATTGATTTAAATTAAGTTACTTGCCAATAAACAAAACATAAACTGCGAAGAGCCTAGAGCTTTATACCTCGCACACTTATGAATACCCAGATAATCAACCCAGCAAACAACGGTCAGTTAAACTAAATGGAAAGATTGAGTATTACTACACACCTGATTGCAGTTCTTACTGCTTTCTCCGCATTCACTATGCCTATAGCCCTTGAGGTTCTTAACCGTGTAAAAACCCGCTATGGGTCTGCATACTACATGGATGCTATCGAACAAAAAATGGGGTTCAAAATTCAATTCCTTTTCCGTGAACTCATCCTCACGCTGATTACACTGATTGGTTTTGCACTTTATGTTAGCTCTGTTGATAAGAAGACTTTCTCTGATAATTATGTTTTGTTATTCGAAACTTTATTCTTACTCATCACGTCTACATTGCTCATCAAAGAGTTCAGATTTATACAAATAGTTTTCCTCGCCACACGTTCAGACAATATTGTCACAGATCACCTTATTTCGAAGCTATCAAAGACTGATTGCAGCGATGCAAGTCATGCGATAGAAATCGAACTGCTTGTACAAATTGCAAGCTTCAACATTGGAAATTCAACATCTCATTTCGAAACACCAACAGAGCAAAAGCTGTTCAAGCTAATTGAACACTCCTACACCAACCAGAGTAACTCTATCTCTCACGTTACGATAAAGAAGTTACTTGGTGAATTAGCCGTGACTTTAACGTCAGCTAGAAACACAGGAAGTCGCGATAAATACGTATTTTTACAAAGGGAGTATGGCAAGCACTTAGTATTATTCTTCGATAGAAATATTAAAAATTATGATGTATTTGAAAGCCTTAGTACGAATCTCTACGAAGAAAGCATAAAAGAACTAAACTCTGACCAATACTGGCTTTTGAGAGCTGATTTTCTAATTGGCGTACACACATGGGACATACAAAGCCCACAAACAATCCTCTTTATAGATAGACATGTGCGAAGCCTGATTGATTTTCTGGTGGATAAAAAGCCTAAGCTATTACCCGAATTAATAGATAACTACAGAAGCTTTGTTTCCTACGAGAGCTACTTTAGTGGTGAGATTTATCAGCTCTCAAGCCTCTTTGGTGACAACAATTATGAGCACTTTGACGAAATGAGTAGCTTCACCGAGACTCATAAGGAACTGCTAAATAATAATCCTCAAGAGTACATTAATAAATTTCTCTTACTCCTAGATAAATACACACAAGACGCATTAACCTCTGACGTGTCTGCGGTGAGGTATAAAGAAGTAAAAGAAATCGCCTCAGAGTTCGGAAAAAACATGGTTGAAGAGATAATAAAGGAAGTTGGAGCACAAACAGCCAAAAGAACAGCTCAGTACACACTTAGAGCCCTAGCGCAAAACGACCAATGGCGCTGCATTTTAGATTGCCATGAAAGCTTCAACCCTGCGAGTTCAAAAGCTATGCGTTTAGGCATAAACCTCCTACCCACCTCTTTGAGCAGCGTAATCCAACAGCTTGGAAGACCTAATGGGTATAGCTCACTAAACTCAGAGGAGCTTGGTATTGCATACATTCGAGCCTTACCTATTCTAGTGATGTACGCCCTTTACTGCTGGCGTATCCAAAACCTAGATAAAGAACTAAACACAGGTATTGAGACCATAACCAGCTCTATAAACATGAGTGAAAAGACAATTCAAATTACAAACAGAATGCTTAGTGAACTAAAGCAATCTATATATTACGCCCAGTCTCCAACTTATGCTGAGGTATTTTGCTCTCACTTTGACATCAGACATGAAGAGGCTGCATTCAACAATTCAGTAGTTCCCATCCTTCATAAAGTCGTAAAGTATTTAGAAGAACAGCTAATAGAGCTGAGAAAGACACAACCACTCAGCGAGCAAATCAAGCAAAATCACATTGACAAGATTTTAATGAAAGGTACTGACTTAGCGACTAAGTTCCCACTACTCAGTTATGTAACTCTTTGCAAACAAAAAAAAGAACCAATTAAATTACCCCCAATAAAACATAGTCGGGAAGAATTTCTTGATAATACTGGTGTTGGGTATGCCTTATCCAATCGCCGCATCATAGAGATCATTCACAATGAGATTGCTGTACAACAGATAACTACTGTTGGGTCACCAATATGCGACTTTAACCTTAACGACATAAGAGACAATCACACTATCATTATTAGTCACGAAGACTGGCAAGCCCTCCGTGAGTCTAGTTGCGCTGATAAGCTAAGAAACATCAACAGGCTTTTAGTTCACTCTAATGCTCCACTAGATGCGTTCTATATTTATGACACAAGTTCATGCAACCCAATAGCAAAACTACACTCACAAGATAATGACGGAGTGACAAAGCTCACCAGTGAACACATAGATAACGCATTTGAATTTAACTTCAAAGATGAAGATGGCGCAGTCACAATAGAGATAGACGCTCACATATACTTTTAACGGGATTGTAAAATTGAGGCTCCTGATTTCCGTTGAGCAGAACTTGCGATACTGTAGCTAATCTGTAACTAGCTAATTTAGCAAAGCCCCTATAACATTTCTGTCCAATAATGAGTTAACTCAGCTAATCCACATAAATATTGTTAAATGCTTTCTCTAAAACAAAAAAGCCAGCACTAACATGCTGGCTTTTCGTTTATTTAGCTATTGGTAAGCTTATAGCTTATCCCATGCGTCAGCCCAGTATAGGCTTGAACCCGGTGCGTATGAAGCATTTGCACACCAGCCCGTGTAAGGCCATGGTTTACATTGGTATACGTTACCGTCTGTACCTAATACTTGGTCGCCCGCTTGGTACGCTTTACCCGCTTCATAAGCAGGAACGTCGGTCACTGGTGGCTCAACCGTACCTTGATCTTCTAATACAAACTGGTGACGTGATTCTACTTGCTCACCTTTTGATTGGGCGATCATGCGTAGTGAGTGTTTACCTTCCACTACGTTATTAAGTACCAGTTTAATCGCGCTGTTAGCGGCAAAATCTGCCGTGAAGTTACCGCCGTTTACTGGGTAACCCATTGCGTCAATCACATCAATCTGTACAGAACTTGCTTTGTTCGCGGTGTAATTCAGGTTCAGTGTCGCAGTGCCGTTAGTGATCTTGTAGCTGCTGTTTACGCCCGATAGAGATGCGGTGAAATCTGCTTCTGGTTGTGGTGGTACAACGCCGCCACAGTCGCTATCGCCTGCTTCACGCCAAACACCCCACTCACCCGTTGTGCCTGGTTCTTCACCTTTCGTATACCAACCCGCTAACCAATCTTTACCGTTATGGCTTACTACATCATCTTCAACGTAAACAACATCTGATTTCCACGGATTAGTACACACGATAGAGCCATCGTTAACTATCACGGTACGCTTTACAGTTACCGTCTGGTTTGCGCTGTCTGTGATTGAGTAAACAAGTTCGTATTGACCCGCAACCGCAGTGTTTACAGTGCCAGATACTGTGATGTTTGCTGTTAGATCGCCATCTTCTGCATCCGATGCTGATACGCCAGCCATGACATCGAAGTTTTCACCAATTTTCACAACTGCATTTGCCACACCAGCGAAGGTTGGTAATGCGCTAAATACGGTTACTTTACGTGGTGATACGGTTTCATTGTTGTCTGAATCTGATACTGAGTAAGTTAGTACATACTCGCCTACACGTTGTGTATCTACCGAGCCAGATACGTTAATTGCTGATGTTAGGGTGCCGTCTTCTTTGTCTGTTGCTGTTACGCCAGCCATTGCATCAAAGTTTGTGCGGTGCTGAACGCGAGCATCCGTTAAACCCATGATCACAGGTTTACCCGGTTGAACAACCGGTGGCACTTGGCTGTGAATGAACGGGCCGTAAGTGTTAATAAAGCTGCTGTTGTACGCTTGACCTGCTTTATTCGTGCCGATATCCCAGTTGATAGACCATGTCATTACACCACGTAGTGGCTGAGATTGTGCTTCAAGGCGTTTGAATGCATCAAACAAATCTTGTGGGTCTTGTACGTAACCTGTTGCTGCGGCATCGATGTTGGTTGGAATACCAAATACAAGTTTATCGTGTGGGATCTTAGTGAAACCACGAGTACCGTTGATCAATGAATCAGCCATGTAGTAGATGAACTCTTCTTTTAGCACATCATTATTTTGGGCAATCCAACCAATGCCTTCAATGTAAACGCCGTCACCACCTTGGTTGTAAAACTGTGGGTTGATCCAGTCGTAGTAACCTTCAAGACCTGTGATGTAAGGAATGTATTTGCCCGATTCTGTTAGGTACGGGAATTCTGGCGCCATGGTGATAAGGAAGTTTTTACCTTGTGCACGGTAGTGATCTTTAACCATACGCAGTGCCGCTGGAATAACGGTTTGGTTATCCGCCGCATCAATCGCTGCTTGCTCAAGGTCGATATCTAGACCATCGAAACCGTATAAATCTGTTAGACGAATGATTTCATCAGCGAATGCTTGCTCATCGCCTGTTTTCATTTCAACGTGCGCATCAGCGCCACCTAGTGCGATAAGCACAGAGCGACCTTGATCGTTAAGCGCTTTAATTTGGTCGATGAATTGCTGCTCGGTTAAACCCGTTTCCGCATCTAAATGAAACGTCGGAATACGGCCTTCAGCCACGTCGTAAACTTTCATGAAAGAAACATCAACCACGTTATACATTGGGTTAATGTCTTTTAGTGACATCGCAGGTGCATTACCCATTTTATAACCTTGGCCGTCAGCCCAGTTATGCCAGTAACCCACAACAACCCCGCCTTCAGGGTTAACCATTTTGTCACCCGCGTGAGCGGTAAAGCTAATTGCGCAAGACAGTGCCACTGCACTCAATGCAAATAGAGATGTTTTTTTCATGTTATTACTCTTAAAACGACATTGGATAGGCATGTATCTTTAATAAAAGTGCCTAAGATGCGTGGAGCATAACGGAGCTTGTGAGAATCCACAGTGGTGAGATGTAACAGAACATTATTACGGCACGCGGGATCGGTCTTTGATTGGTTCAAATTTGTGACATAGCTATCGTTATTTTTTTGGCGACACCAATATAGAACAGCGTTCAAAATTTAGACCTGCTTTCAGAAAAATATTTTTTTTGATTACCAACGATACTTTTTTGACGCCAAGAAGATCAAATCAGCTGATGACTAATAACCTAAAGAAATTAAAAACAATAACTTAATGCTCACTGCGAATATTTACTCGTTACACTTTGTAACATTTACTGTGCAATTACACAGAAATCTACCAATCATAAATGTAAAAAGCGTGGGTGACATGGGAAAAACAGGAAGAGGATAACGAGGGTATAGAAGTAGGTAGCAAGTAGAAGGGGCGCTTCTACTTGCTGTACCATTACGCGGCTTGAACAGCGCCTTTTTTGAAGAATTTCAGGATTTCTTTAAGCCCCAGTTGCAACGCTAAACAAATAGACGCGGTAACAACAATGGTGGCCCCTGACGGTAGATTCATCTGGTAAGAGAAAATCAACCCCGTTAACGTAAAGCCAAGGCACCATAAAATACTGTGGCACATCATGGATAACATCGATTTTGTATATTGCGCCGCCATGTACGCTGGCATGGTTAGCAGCGCCATCACCAATACAATACCCACCACTTTCACTAAGATAACGCTGGCAATTGCCACCAGCACTAATAATGATAAGTACATGCGTTTTACTTTAACGCCTTTACTCTGCGCAAAATCAGCATCAAAAGACATTAAGACTAGCGAACGATAGTTATAAATCGTGTAAGCACCAATGATGAGTACACTGCCCCCCATCAGATATAACGTCGAGACTGGAACAGTGAGAATACTACCAAACAGGTAACTGCTTAAATCTGCCCCATATCCCGGCGTTAACGCCATTAAGATGATGCCGATTGCCATGCCTAGCGACCAAATCAGACCGATAAAAATATCTAACTGCTCTAGTTTACGCTGACTTAGCACCCCTAATAACAAGGCATTAATCGAAGTAAATACCAAGGTTGTTGGCATTACCGCAGTGCCTGCATAGAAAGCTAACCCCACACCGCCGTATGCTGTGTGAACAATACCACCAGAGAGAAATACTAATCGATTGGTCACGACTAATACGCCAATAATGCCGGCAACAATGCTAACCAGCACTGCTGCAATTAATGCATGTTGAATAAAGTTATATTGTAAGAGCTCGATCATACTAAAGCAGGACTTGTTTTGTGATTGGTTGTAGTTGGCTGAACAAGATCTTGAAGAAAATGGCTGTTCACGCCGTATAAGTGTTGCAACATATCAGACGTTAATGCCTTACTCTGCTGCACTTTCATGGTTTGGTTTAGCCCTAAAATCACATCAATCTGATACTCTAAAATACCCATATCATGGCTTACCACTAATACTGCAACATCTTTGGGCAGCGCTGATATCAAGGCAAAAAATTGTGCCGTCATGCTTGGATCGACATTACTGGTTGGCTCATCAAGGATTAATAACTTAGGTTGGGCAATCAACGCCCTAGCCACTAATACACGTTGACGCTGCCCGCCGGAAAGGTCTTTAAACAGCGTATTTTCTATATGCTCGATATGCATTTGTTGTAATGCTTGGGTTAATAAGGCTGGCAGCGATGCCTTATCTTTTAGCTGCTCTGCATTGGCCCCCATTAATACTACGTCTTTTACTGTGACGGGTAATATTGGATTCAATTTATATTGTTGAGGAACATACCCAATAAGCGCTGGATGGCGACCGGGACGGTCGCCAAACAGTGCGAGATTGCCCTGATAACCCGATAATATGCCCAGTAGTAGTTTGACTAATGTCGTTTTACCACCGCCATTGGGTCCAAGTAATGCACAACGTTGACCTTCGTAAAGCTCGAAGTTTATGTCAATTAATGCTTGATGGTTCTTATAAGCAAAACTGACATTCTGTACATCCACAATCTTTTTCATTTTTTCGCTCTTAATGATTCACGTTAGATTCAAACGCGTTCGCAACCGTTAGCAAGTTATTACCCCAATCTTCTGCAAGTGGGTTAATTGCTACCACTTTGCCGCCAATTGCATTCGCAATAACTTTTGCTTGTTCTTTTGAAAACTGCGGCTCAATAAAGATAACTTTAATGTGCTGTTTCTTTGCTGTATCAATCAGTGATTTTAGACGTTGCGCACTGGCTTCTTTACCTTCATTTTGAATAGGCAGTTGACGTAAGCCGTAATCTGTCGCGAAGTAACCCCACGCTGGGTGATACGTCATAAATTGATTATGTGCTGCTGGGATCTTCGCCATAATCGCAATTAAAGCATCATCAATTTGATTGATCTTTTTAGAGAATTTCAGATAATTTTCGCGATATTCTTGCTGGTGCTGAGGATCAATGTTAATTAATGCATCACGAATGTTCATGGCTTGAATACGCACAAGGGCTGGTGATAACCAAATATGTGGGTCTTTAATGCCTGATGCCTCAGGAATACGCTCACCATCGTCGTTATAATCCATTGGCATACGCTCAATACCTTGCTGGGTATCAACAATCGTTAGATCTTTTGCTGAGCTTTTAAATTTGTTTAACCAGCTTTTTTCAAATGGCACACCGATAGAAAAGTAAAGTTTACTCTTGTTAAGTAACACAACTTGGTTTGGTGTTGGCTCGTAATCATCTGGCTCAGCGCCTGCTGGTACCATTACATTGACATTAACATTATTCCCGCCAATTTCTTTCACAAAATACTTTTGTGGGGCAATACTTACCGTTACATCAATTGGCGCTTCTGCAGCCATTGCTTTTGATACTGATAACAAGACGCACAGCGTTGTCATCAATACTATAAATGAAGACTTCTTTTTCATTGATCTATTCCTAATCACGACATGAATAATCCTGAGGTAAACACTCAGAATTGTTATGTTATAACATTTCTTTGTTTTTAATAGTTCGAATATTTATAAAAGAAGCAATATTAGTTAATTAATAACAATTAACTACCATTAAATATAATAGCATTAAATAACAACCAACCTTCCCCTCTTTTATTTTTTAATTAAATATCATAAAGATATTTAATTAAAAACGTTAACTCTCATTGTTTAACGTTATTATTCTTATTATCAGTGAAATCTTAATTATCGATATTGCTGGTTATTAATAAGTGCTAATTTACGTGGTCGTGAAATTAGTACACCTTACTCTATATTACTAGACATTATAGAATAATTGACGTGATTAATTTGTCTTCCAACGGCGAATTGCACGGCGATAATTACTGACATCAAAAAATTGCATCTCTTGCGCAATTTGGTGATCATCCCATTGTTTTATCTGTTGTAAATATAAAGCATGCTGCTGGTTAACCTCGCCCAATAATGAACGGTAAGTATGATGATGTGCTTTTAATCGACGTTTTAGCGTGGCAGGGCTCATTAACATCATTTCAGATAACGCATTTAACGACGGGACTTGAACAAGGTTTTGGCGAAACACATTTCGAATATGGCTCAATAAACCACAACTTGGAATGGGTGTTATCTTTCGTGCCACTTTATACAAGGTTGAAGAGCTATCTTTCAAAGTGACATCCAGATACTGCTTGGGTAAATGCAAGGCAATCATCGGCTGATTGAAATTGACCTTCTCCCAATACATCTGATAATGCTCTTGCCATGGTGGGCATAACCAATCCACCATAACAGACCAAGGTAATTGGGTATCAGCTCGCCAATTAACTAACGATATAACCGAAGTAAAGACATACTCTGTTAACCAACGAAAATAAGCAATACGATCTCGGGTACTCAATGAAGCCTCAATCCCATAAGGATCTTCGACGAAAACATAAACGCCCGAATCATCAAATTGTGTGGTGAGTTTAGATAAAGGGAAGTAGCTCTCAGAGTAAAGCGCTATATTATTCATCAAAGTGTTGACGGTCGGGGCATGGATCAATATATGGCTAGTCGTCGGAAATACACTCGGGATCAATTGCTGCCCAAACAGAAAGCTCAATTCTGGAAACTGCTCTAACTTCGCTACATTACTAATTAAACGAGAGAATTGTACGGGACTTACCTGTAAATCTTGCGTAATTAAATCATCATAAAAAATCCCTGTATGCCGTAATACGTAATGCATATTTACACCACGGCTACTGAGTAAATCCAGTAATAACGCAATGTGTTGCCTTGCAGGAATGGTTTTATCGTGGCATTCCAACCATGGTGCCGTCACTGCGTAATGCCCTTTCATGCGCTACCTTTATAAACGTGGGGCTCTCGTGAAAGGTTTATCGCTTCATCTATCTGTTTGTATAATGACGGTAATGAGTAAGTGAACGGTTTGACTTCAACAGTACCTATTTGCCATTGCATCTCTATGCGAATACTAGAATCTAAATAAAATTGGTAAGTGCTGAGTAACTGTTCAACATAGCGAGCATATATTACTGCATCTTTCTTGCTTAACCCGTCCAGTAACATAAGGTAGTGATGCCCTGCAACTTGGCACACTAAATCATTATGGCGAGATGCAATTAACAACAATTCAGAGATCGAGACTCTGAGTCTTTCTGCTTCTTGAGGTGAAAGTTGAGGTAAAAGTTGGTAACTGTTTTGTAAGTTAATCGCAATCAAATAACAATCATTTTGTTTGCTCGACTCTGCGTATTGCGCTGTCAGTGCACGGTGTAAATAACTCAACTCTGGGAGGCGATAATTTTCAGGATGGAGCGGCGTTCGCGCATTTAACTGTTGGCGTTGCATCACATAATTTTTTACCACTGCAAGCTCTTTACGCCACAAACAAAAGGCATAAGTCACAATGGCCAGCCCAAGGATCATGTACTCCATGGTATTTCCAATCATGGTGTAGTTTTTTAAACGAATAAACTCATCAATAACATCTTGGGTTAACGCTAAAAAAATACAGGTAAACCCCATCGCAAAATAGTTAGTAATTTTCCCCGGTGCGCGGGTGGACAGGATCACCACCAGCCACACCAATACCATGATTGCCGATGAGCCTTCCCCTACAACGTCTAACCAATTAACTTGCTGATGGCTCTTAATCGTGCCGTTCGTAATATTAAACACAATCAGACTCAGTAACGCTATATTGAAATAGATGGCAAACAAATTGTTGCCGACGCAGAAGGGCTAACAATTTACAACGACGGTACGGTGAATGAACTGATTGTATCAAGCCAAGGTAACCACACTTATGCTGTTTACGATCTGGATAATAACTACCGCTATAAAGGCAGCTTTGCGCTCACCGCCGATGATGATAATGGCTTAGATGGTGCCAGTGAAACCGATGGTATTCATGCTGTTTCTGCCACGATTAGTGATCGTTTCCCGCAAGGATTATTCCTTGTTCAAGATGGCTATAACGTTGATGCCTCGTATGACGATCAAAATCAAAACTTCAAAATGGCAGACTGGCGTGACATCGCCAACGCATTGAAACAATAATGAATATAAAAAGGGCTTTGAATTCATCTTCAAAGCCCTTTAAGTATTGTTATTTACTAATAGTCCTATCAAATTATTTCACCATGTTGTTGCTTTTGTACATTGGTGAGAAAACAGGTACGTATAATTTGATAATTTTATTCATGATTGTAGACATGGTTAATTCCTCTGAAAATCAAGTGTTAATAAAGTTAAAACAGCATACAAAGTCAGGTTTTATAAGCTTCGACCTTGCTGCTATGTGAGGAATTATAATCAGGCAGACTTAATTTAAAAACGAGAAAAACACCAAGTAAACATTAGATTAACTAATGCGAATAAGTTTTCATTCTGGCATTATTTTTATTTAAAAAAGAGTCACAAGATTCACACTTAACCTATTGAAAACTTAGTTCACAAGCAAAAAAGCGCTGCTCACTGTCATTATAAGAGCGAGCATAAGTGCGAAAATTTCAGGCAGCATATATTTATACTCACCCCACTCGATAGTTGGCACACCAGGTTTTGCTCATGGGCAACATTGCTAGAAATTAAACGTCCAATAACTAATGCGATATATGAGTTCTTCAATATAAACGTCTTTTTATTTATTATTGAATTAGCTTTTATTTTACAATTATTATTTTGTAAAAACATCGCAACCTTATATTTTCCACATCAATAAAGCCACAAATAAAAAATATAAAACCATTTATTTAAATAATTAAAAAATGACACTTATTAAACATATATTTAATTTTTAAGTTTAATTAAAAATAATATTAAATTTAGTTTTATTTTTTGTGACAAAGCTCAAATTTGTTACGAGAGTATAATATGGTTTTATTAAGAAAAAGCGCATGAATGCGATTTAAAATACGTAAATTTACGTTTTATACTTTAAGAAACACTACGAAAAACTAAGAAGTAGCAATAAAACGCTATGAAACTAATAAAAATACGGCTATATATTGTTCACTTATTATTAGCCGAATGAAACATATACTCGCTAAAACAAAATAATGAGTTATTTTTGTCTTATCTGTTGTCAGATATATCTATTAGTAGATCCAGATCGCTTTCATCATTTCTTTATATATTTATCACCAGTCCATAATATATAATGAGTTAAAATAATAATGAGTTTTAAAGTCTGTAAAGGTTTAGCAATGGAAATTCGTGAATTTAAGATAACAGGTATAATTCAGCAGGGAGCAAACCATCGAGAAATTGATTCGGTCATTAGCTCGACATCAAGCATCGAAGCTTTCAATACTTTCATTAATGAGAACCCAACGATCAGAGATGGATTCAGACTTGAATGCCATAACAATAGTGATCAGTCTGATACCGCGATATATAGCAACGCCAGTAACATGACCAAACTGACAATTTGTTTGGGCTAACATAGCCGGTACTGAGATAAAACGACCGCCTATATCATAAAAACTGTATCGTCATGGATAGCCTCTCATAACGTTACGGTTTTTATTCATCAACACGTTAAATACTTCCCTCTTCTTATTGTGGTCGTTCTCGGAATATTAACAACAGCATTAGCGTACCGCACCAACCTCAACGCTTTTATTTAGATCAAGCATTTCTTTCTTCTCTCTTACTTATTTACCGCTCAAGATTAAATGCTATGCATATACTCACGTTATAACTCAAAGTTCAACGTGGAGTAGCACCATGAAAATAACAACGCTGATCGCCTTATTCATGCTACTTTTCTCGCCGTTATCATCCGCTGCTATTCACAAAACATACTACCCCACAGGTGAACTAAGAAGTCTAGATAACTATGTGAACGGTAAGCTCGAAGGACTACGAAAAGGCTTTTACAAAAATGGCGTGTTAAGAACTGAGGGCTATTTTAAAAATGGCAAACCCGAAGGCATGGTAAAGAGCTATTACGACAATGGAGCACTTCAGCTTGTTGGCTATTTTCGTAACGGCTACCCACATGGCCCCAGCAAAATTTATTATAAAAGTGGCGCACTCAAATACGAAGAAAACTATCTTAATGGGCAAACGCATGGGCTGTTAAAGGCTTACTACCAACATGGTGGGATCAAACTTGAAGAGAACTATGTTAATGGCAAACCTCGGGGAAGTTTAAAAGGCTACTATGATGACGGTACGCTAGAGTTTGAAGAAAATTACCGTAGAGGTAAGCTCAATGGCGTAGCAAAAAGCTACTTTAGAAATGGGCAGTTAAAGGTTGAGGAATATTATGTTGATGGCAAAAAAAATGGGGTGGTAAAAATATACAACAAGCAAGGTGAGCAAATTGGTCGATTACGTTATAAGAACGATGAATTAATTGACAGCAATAAGCCATAGCTCATAGCTCATAGCAGCGTGATAGTTTTCCTATCATCCAAAATAAAAAATGGATAGGAACTCTCGCCCCTATCCATTTTATTCTTCATCAATATTTCGCTTATATGGCAGCGTATTACATACCAGCGCTTAAGTGCATGCCATAGAAGAAGCCACGGCCGATTAGCTCTGCTACCACAATCATGGTAAATGCCATAGCCATCGGTAGTACCGTTACATTTTTACGCTGAACCACAGGTAATAACCACAGCACCATTGCAGCGACGATTAAGACAATACGGGCTATCTGTAAGCTTGTGTGCTGTGGCACTACCGCTAATGCCGTCGTCACACTGGTTTCAATACTCGCTAGGTGCGATGAAAGCAACATCACAACCATCACTACCGCGAACATCCCCACCAACCCCATAACAGGTAGCAGCTTGTTCGCTACTGTGCTGTCATGTTTTGCCACTGATAACAGGAGTTGTGCCAATGCTGTACCGCTGATCAGCATAGTGATCACAAATGCTGCTGGCGTTAACGGTGTGTACCACGTAGGCACAGTATCAATCATGTATACCATGGTCATCGCATACATAAAGGCAACGCCCACCAACATCGCACCGATCATTAGGGCTTTGCGGATTGCTACACTGCCAACGTTTAATACCGACAATAACCAGAACATGCCACCTAAAGCGAAGAACGCACTCCCCGTTGCAATTTCATTTGATAACCAAGAGCTACCCAGCATATTCAACGCATTCATTGCGCGCAGTGGGCTACCAAGGTGCATAATCGATGCAAGGAAACCCAATCCCATTATCGCCCATAAACCGAACATCGCTTTATGAAGACGCTTTTCTGCAGCGAGTGACAGTTGCTTTGTTAACATCATGGTAGCTAACACTAAAAATGCACCTACCGATGTTTGTGCCAATACCGTAAAGACGATAAGCGGCCATTCATGCCATGCCATATTACACTTCCTTCGGGTTAGCCAAGTGACCTGTGGTGTCTCCACAAGGACGCGCATGGCGGTTCGGTTTAATGATGATGTTTGGTTGCGTTAATGATGCTTTTGGTAGCGGTGCCACTTCTGCATGACTGCCGTATTTGGCACGTAGCTCTGCAATAGGGCCAAACTCCAACGCACGTAGCGGACAAGAATCAACACAAATAGGCTGTAGCCCTTGACCAACTCGTTCATAACAACCATCACACTTGGTCATGTGACCTTTTTCAGCATTGTATTGTGGTGCGCCGTAAGGACATGCCATGCCACAGTACTGACAACCGATACATTTTTCAGTATCGACAACCACAAAGCCGTCTTCTTTACGCTTGTGCATCGCGCCGCTTGGACAAACTTTGGTACAAGCAGGTTTAGTACAGTGATTACACGCCATCGATACATAGTAAGAAAACACGTCTTGACGCCAAGTGCCGTTATCTTCTACCCAGTTACCACCCGCATATTCGTATACACGACGGAAGTTAACCCCAACATCTAAATCTTTGTTGTCTTTACAAGCAAGCTGACACGTTTTACAACCGGTGCACTTACTTGAATCAATATAAAAGCCGTATTGTTTCATGCTTTAACCTTATGCCTTTTTCACCAGTTGAACTTCCACTAAGTTAGTGTGCTGTGGGTTACCTTTCGCCAGCGGACTCGGACGCTGAGAGGTTAATACGTTGATACAGCCACCTTTATCGACTTTACGTTTATCAGGGGCATACCAAGCACCTTCACCCAGAGCAACCACACCCGGCAGAATACGTGGGGTGACTTTGGCTGGAATTTGAGTTTCACCGCGATCGTTGAAAATACGGATCAAATCGCCGTTTTCGATACCACGTTGCTGGGCATCAATCGGGTTAATCCACATTTCTTGACGTGCCGCTTCTTTGATCACATCGACATTGCCATAGGTTGAGTGACAACGGGCTTTGTAGTGGAAACCAGTTAACTGCAGTGGGAATTGCTCACGCTGTTTTGAATCCCAACCATCAAACGTTGACACATAGATAGGCAGTGGATGGATCACTTCGTCTTCTTGAAGTTCCCATGTTGCCGCTAGGTGTGCTAAACGCTCAGAGTAGATCTCAATCTTGCCCGATGGTGTGGTTAACGGGTTTTTCTCTGGATCTTCACGGAAGTCTTTGTAAGCAACAAAGTGGCCGTTTGGATCGCGACGCTTGTAGATACCTAGCTTACGCATAGTTTCAAAATCAGGCAGTGATGGATCTTGCTCACGAGTTAACGCATACAAGTGACGTAGCCACCCTTCTTGATCACGACCTTCAGTAAACTGCTCACCCACGCCCATGCGTTTTGAAATTTCAGAACACATTTCGTAAATACCTTTGGCTTCAAACTGCGGTTCAATCGCTTTATCGGCAAAAATGAAATACGGCATGTTGGCTGCTTTAGTATCCATACAGAAATCAGATTGCTCTGAGGTTGTAAGATCAGGCAGGACGATATCGGCATATTTTGCCGATGACGTCATGTGGTTATCAATCACCACAATCAGCTCACAGGCTTTGTCATCTTGTAAGATCTCGTGGGTTTTGTTGATATCAGAATGCTGATTGATCAAACAGTTACCCGCGTAGTTCCAAATCATTTTAATTGGTGATTTGAGCTGTTTAACGCCACGGACACCATCACGTAGATCGGTCATTTCAGTGCCGCGCACAATCGCATCTGTCCATAGGAACATAGGGATCGACGCTTCAATCGGATTGGTTAAGGTTGGGAAACGGACAAACGGAATGTTGTAGTCAGATTCACGCGCCCCCGTACCACCACCGTTAATACCCACGTTACCTGTAAGCAGTGCTAACATTGCGATCGCACGACAGGCAATTTCACCGTTCGCAGTACGCTGTAAGCCCCAGCCTTGTAATACCGCACAAGGTTTGGTTGAGCCAATTTCACGGGCGGTTTTAATAATGGTATCAACCGGAATGCCGGTAATTTTTGCTGCCCACTCAGGGGTTTTCACAATACCGTCTTCGCCTTCACCTAAGATGTAAGACTTGTAGTCACTCTTCGCTGGCGCTGATGCTGGTAAAGTTTTCTCATCGTAACCGACACAGTATTTATCCAAGAATGGCTGATCGACCAAATCTTCTTTGATCATCACATACGCCATTGCCGCAACAAATGCTGCGTCTGTACCAGGACGAATTGGGATCCACTCATCTTCACGACCACCCGCAGTGTCGGTATAACGAGGATCAACCATGATCATGCGCGCTTTTGAACGCTCTTTTGATTCCATTAAGTGATGGATCAAACCGCCGCCTGACATACGGGTTTCAGCCGGGTTATTACCAAACTGTACAATTAACTTGGTGTTTTCAAGATCAGAGAACGAGTTACCCGCCCCCCAGCCACCATAGGTGTAGTTAAGGCCTTCTTTGATTTGTGCTGTTGAGTAGTCGCCGTAATGATTTAAGTAACCACCACATAGGTTCATCATACGTGCCACAAGCGAGCCTGCTGGCGGCCATGATTTAGTAACGGTGCCGCCAAGCGTACCTGTACCATAGTTCAGATAGATCGCTTCGTTACCGTGATCTTTGATGATTCGCTTCATATTGTTAGCGATTTCATCATACGCCTCATCCCATGAAATACGTTTGAATTTACCTTCACCACGATTTCCGACACGTTTCATTGGGTACTTCAAACGATCAGGGTTGTAAACACGGCGACGCATTGAACGGCCACGTAAACACGCACGCACTTGGTGATTACCGTATTCATCATCACCTGTGTTATCGGTTTCAACCCATTTGATTTCACCATCAACCACATGCATACGTAATGGACAACGGCTACCACAGTTAACGGTGCACGCACTCCAGACGATTTTTTCATTCACCGCTTGCTCTGTCGCGGCAGCAACAGGGCTTGATTTAAATGGCAGGGTCATGGCGCTGGCAGTCGCAGCCAATCCACCGACAGCACTCGACGTTTTCATAAAATCACGTCTTGATAGGCCACCGGAAATCATTGCTTTCAGTGTGTTTTTCATAGGACAACTACTCATAAAAAATGCGAAAAGACTCTCGCGGTCTTTTTCTGGGCGTTCTTTTACACTGAAATTACAGAGAGAATTATTGCGCTAAATCAACAAATCGTATTTGCAATATGAAATTCCATAATTGTTAAATCACAACTGAGAAGTTAGTCACAAATTTATACAACATGAAATTTTCACCAATATTTAACAAACATTTAATAACATAATTAAATGCAATTGCTTGTTTTGTTTTTTTGACCAAGCGCAATTTTTTCCGCTTATGAACTCGGTATGCTCCGCCAAAAATTTATCAAGTATTCTCTATGCATTACGAAGCTACACTTTTTCGCCTTCTTGGTGGTCTTTTGTTCTACTCACCAACATCAAACAATGGCACAGCCATCTTGCAAGCCTTCACAGATCAAGATGATGATTTATTAAAAAATATTGCAGAGCTTGCCCGTGTTGTTAACACGGAAAATCTCGAAGCTGATCACTTTCAATTACTGCAAGGCAGTGGTGATATGCCATGTCCACCATGGGGATCGGCGTATTTAGATAAAGAAAATGCCTTATTTGGCTCATCAACATTGGCATACCGTGAGTTTACTCGCCAACAAGGTTTAGCCTGCGATACGGGTATGCGCGAACCTGAAGATCACATCGGTTTAATGCTAATGCTGGTATCGTTATTACTTGAGCAAGATAATCAAGCAGCAGCAAATCAGTTGCTCAGTGAGCACTTAATGCCTTTTGCGCCTTTCATGCTTGAAAGCATGCAGCAACATGCTGAAACCGCTTTTTACCAACAATTGGCCGCTTATACACAGGCATGGTTAAGCATCTATTGTGAAGAGAAACAGTTACAAATCGCATCACACCGTAACTACTGGCAAGAGAGCGAATAATGAAAACCGATAGCACCGAATCGATGCCTAACGAACATGAAATAAACCACAGTCGCCGTGGTTTATTTCGTGCGCTGTCGCGCGGTGTATCGCAATCTGCCGATACCCTAAAAGCTGACAGTATTAATACAGGAAGGCCACTCGGTGCTGTCGAAGAAAGCCTATTTTCTCGTTTATGTAATAACTGCGAAAAGTGTGTCGCGGCTTGCCCACAGAATATCTTGGCAATGGGAACAAGTGGGCCTGTAATGGATCTGAGTTTTAACCATTGCACCTTTTGCCAAGCCTGTATTCATGCTTGTGATACTCAAGCACTGAATACCCTTAACACCACAGATACAGGCTGGCGTCCAACTTTTAGTAAAAGCTGTAACGCTAAGATTTTTGATAATTGCCAAGAGTGTGTTGATGATTGCCCCAAACAAGCACTCAGCCTTATCGCTAACAGCACGCCAATCTTAAATGATGATTGTAATGGCTGCGGTGAGTGTCTATCGAGCTGTTATATCGGGGCGGTGTCTTAATTATATTCTGCGCTCGAATATTCCTTTTACTCTAAGTAACATTCGTTCTAAAAAGATAATAATGTAAGTTAATTTATTGCAAGAAAAACACTTTATTTATCAAATAACAAAATGGGTAGCAGCATTAGCTCCTATCCATTTTTATATTAAGGCTAAACACATTTATCAAAGGGGAATCAATACAGTGATATTATTTAAAATATGTTATCTAGTTACTTGACGGTATTAATACGCTATCAATTACGTGAATTACACCATTACTGGCTTTCACATCGGCGTTAATAACCTTTGCATCATTAATCATTACGTTGCCGTTATCGACAGTAATATTAACTTTCTGACCTTCAAGTGTTGTCGCGTCATTTAATTTAACCACATCATCTGCCATAACTTTTCCAGATATAACGTGGTAAGTGAGGATATCAATCAACTTTTGTTTATTCTCAGGTTTTAACAATGTTTCAACAGTACCAGCAGGAAGTTTACTGAATGCTTCATCTGTTGGCGCTAATACGGTAAATGGCCCCGTTCCCTTGAGTGTATCAACCAGACCCGCGGCTTTTACGGCAGTAACAAGCGTGTTGAATGATCCATTTCCAACGGCAATATCAACAATATCCTCTTTCTCTCCATGATGCCCAGCTTGAGCATTAACACTGACTAAACTTCCTACTAGAATTGATGCTGAAATAAGTACTGTTTTTAACATGGTTAACCCTCTAACGACTAAGAAATTAAATGGTTCAATCTCATTTACGTATTCATTTTTTAGAAGGATCAACAACGGGTGAGATAAATTTTACTTCGTAACGAATCTATCACAAGAAACTAGCAATAATTAAATGAATAAACGGTAGTCCATATTTTATATTCTTAAATCAACCCCTTTAAAATAATAACCACTTCATCAACCACTGTTATTTATTATAAAAACTTTTCTTTATATTGAAATTTAGGCATCACTTAATACTGACGCATTAATACTTAATCGATGTTGAACAAATTAAAAACAAAATAATTATTACACTTTTAATTAATTGAAAGTTTACATTACTTTTTTGATCGCTTTTTAATTCTGTTTCTTATGTATATTAAATATAACACCGCTTAAAAATTACACAATATAAAAGGGGTTATATATGAAATTAGAAAATAAAGTCGCTATTATTACAGGTGCAGCAAGTGGAATTGGTCGCGCTATTGCTTTTGAATATGCTAAAGAAGGCGCTAAAGTTATTGTTGCAGATCTCAATATTGATGCTGCTGAAAAAACGGTCGCTGAAATCAAAAATAACGGTTCAGAAGCGCTCGCTATTTCAATGAACGTGACTAATGAAGAACAAGTCAATAATGATATTCAAACGGTTATTGATAACTTTGGTCGAATCGATATTTTAGTTGCTAATGCGGGATATCAACATATCGCGTCTGTTGAAGAATTAACTTATCAACAATGGAAAGATTTACTCTCAGTACACTTAGATGGTGCCTTCTTAACAACCAAAGCGTGTTTAAAACACATGTACAAACAAAAATCAGGCTCAATTATTTATATGGGCTCAGTTCATAGTAAAGAAGCCTCCAAATTAAAAGCCCCATACGTTACAGCCAAGCATGGTCTGATTGGCTTATGTGAAGTTGTTGCCAAAGAAGGCGCTGAATATAACGTGAGAGCGAATGTTATTTGCCCTGGTTACGTTAAAACCCCCTTAGTCGAAAAACAAATTCCAGAGCAAGCAAAAGAATTAGGCATCACTGAAGATGAAGTAATTAAAAATGTGATGTTAAAAGATACGGTTGATGGCCAATTTTCAACAATGAAAGACATCGCGCAAGCCGCTGTTGTTTTTGCTAGCTGGGAAACTAATGCCTTAACAGGGCAGTCTCTTGTCGTTAGCCATGGCTGGTTTATGCAATAACACTATTCACTGTTTAATCCCCCTCTGACTTTGAATTTTAATTTGACGGTTCAAAGTCAGTAACACGTATTTAGCCATTTTCTATAAGGCATTACCCATGCAGAAAAAAACCAATAAAAAGATTGTTTATGTCTTCCAAGGTGGCGGAGCGTTAGGCTCTTACCAATTAGGGGCATTTCAAGCGTTAAATGAAAAAGGTTTTGACCCAGATTCTATTATCGGTATTTCTATTGGCGCGATTAATGCCGCCATTATTGCGGGTAATAAACCAGAAAATAGATTGAAAAACCTTGAGATATTTTGGGAAAGAGTGACCTCTTCTATTTCTTTTTCAAATCTCTTTTTTAACGTCGATAATAAAATGAAAAACTGGGCAGATGCGCAACAAGCAATATGGCAAGGTCAACCCGGATTTTTTAAACCTAAATTATGGCCAAGCGAATTTGAAACGTATAAAACATCAGAGTTAAGTTACTATGACACCTCACCGTTAAAAGAAACACTCAATGAACTGATCGATTTTGATTATTTAAATCAAAAGCAAATTAGATTAAGTCTCTGTGCGGTCGATCTTGAAAGTGGTGATTTTAAAACATTCGATAGTTTTCATGAAACCATCACAGCTGAACATATTATGGCAAGTGGTGCGATGCCACCGGGTTTTCCACCTGTTGAAATTGATGGAAAATATTATATCGATGGTGGGTTATATTCAAATACACCCATTATGTCGATATTAGAAAGAATATTAAATAACCCTGATGGTCGTCGAAATAAGCTGTGCTTCATGGTCGACTTGTTTTCAGCCAAAGGTGAATTACCAACTAACATGAATGCATTAGCTGAAAGAGTGAAAGATATTCAATTTTCTTCAAGAACTCGAAGAGCATCTTATCTTTATTCAACCTCTAAAAATCTGTGTTCTGCCATTACTTACTTAACGCAATTTTTATCGGAAGAAGATAAGAAAGATCCAAAAGTTCAAGAAATATTAAAATTAAGTCATACCAATAGCCTCGAGATTGTTCATTTAATTTATAAGTCTCAACAGGCTGAACTTGAAAGTAAAGACTATAACTTCAGCAAAGAAAATTATTATCGCCATCGAGATAATGGTTACAAAGACACTCTCGCACTTTATCAAAAAGATCATAAACAATGGTTAATCGATGAAAATGACAACGATATCCATATTTATACACTAGATGAAGATCTTCTTTAAAAACAGATAGAGATAAATTATGAAAATAGAACAAATAAAAAATAATGCTTTTTCTATGCCGATCACAACCCCTTCGGCACCTCTCATCGATTATAAATTTAAAAATAGAGAGTATCTGATCATCTCTTATGAAACTGACATCGAATTATTAAAAGAAGTGGTACCAGAGCCCTTAAAAGTGATCAGTAATGTAGTGCATTTTGAATTTATGAAAATGCCAGATTCAGCTGGGTTCGGAAGCTTTAAAGAATCAGGTCAAGTGATTGAAGTTGAGTACAATGGTAGGAAAGGACTTTATAGTCACCTGATGTTTGTTGATGATGTCGCCTCTATTGTAGCCGGTAGAGAAATTTGGGGCTTTCCTAAAAAATACGGTTTTCCCTCACTCGATGTTGATGTTGACACCCTCACTGGGCGATTAAAATACAATCAAACCGACGTCGCTATTGGCACAATGGGCTATAAATATTACGAAGGTGATACTGCTGCAACAAAATCAGCACTCGAAACCACACCTAATTATATTTTAAAGGTAATCCCCAGTGTGACAGGAAAAGGCACTGACGTTTGCCAATTAATTGAATATTACATGGCAGATGTAAACGTTAAAGGCGTGTGGACAGGCCCAGCAGCGCTTCAGTTATTCGAACATGCCTTAGCGCCAGTTGCTCAACTACCTATCAAAAAAGTCGTTGGGGGTAAGCATCAAATCGTCGACTTTACGCTTTCATACGGTAACGTTTTGTTCGATTATCTTAAATAGTTTTATTCTAAATTCATTACTATAAATACATTTATCCCTAAGAAAATCATCAGATAATACTATCGTTATCCTCATAAATAAGAACAGGCATAACGACATAGCTTATGCGATGATTTTCTTATCTTACTTTAAAAGATTCATGCTTGAATCAATTATTTATTTAAGAGTGAATGAATGAAATCACTATCCGAGATTGTGGAATCAACTAGATTAAACCTATTGCTATCAGTAATATAAATATTGTTATTTTCTTTCTTGAATTTAACTATTTTTGAAATTTTTATTCCTTCTGAATTGACGTGTCCAAAATAAAAAATAATACTATTACTTAACTCAATAGATAACATTGGATTCAAGGTTAACAAATTAGATAAATAAGATGCTTTATTATGACTAAGAAAATCTGATGAAAATAATTTATCAATACTATCATCACCCTGTAACCCTCTTGCATCGTCAAAGAAGTTCATCAACAATTCACTTTTAATCTCATTCTCATAAACTTCAACATTAGCAATAAGAAATAGATTACAACTATTTTCTATTTTTTTAACTATACAGTTTCGTTTGAAATCTTTGTTAATATTATTATTTTTAAAATTATTGTCATGCTTTTTAATCAATGCATACAATGGAATAATATACGAGTATTTATTTTCATTAACATCTGGAAATTGATAACCATGCTTCGTTTTTTCTAAAGAGATAACTTTATTACTTCCCTCTACAGAAAGAACATAAAACACAAAGTCACCAATTTGACTATAACCCTCTAGTAAAATTGAATTCGACTCTCTCAACCAAGAAGAATTTCTATAAATAAGTGAAAACATTTCATCCGAATATTTTTGTTTTCTGTTTTTATTGATGAAATCATAAAACATCTCTTTATTTTTAAAATTACTGATCGTTTTAGATAAAAACTCTTTACCTGGAAATTTAAACTCGTTATTAGATTTTATATCTACAGCACCATTAACGACTTTATAATCAACAACTACACTGAAATCATTATATTTATCCGTACCAAGATACATTGGGATGTTATATTCTACATTTATATTTTCAGAATAAGAAAAAGTTGAAGTAAATAAAAATAAAATACAAAAAAATCGCATCATCATCTCTAATTTTTGACTAGACATAAAATATATATACTTAAAATATAATAAATCAAAAAAACACGTTGAATTTTAAAGTTACATCAGCAGATTTAATTAGTAAATAAATAGGAAGTCAGCAGCTTTTTTTAGGGAGTTCTATCGCAGAATTACAGGTCTTATTACATACATTAGCATCAATTTATAAAATAAAGGAAAAATGTAAAGTAATATCACCACCGATACCAGAGAATATATTAATAATATCTGAGTTTCGGTGGTGATAATAAAATGCGCCTAACTAAACTTACAGTTTATAGCTACCGATATCGCCGTTCCGTTATTTTTCACAGAGACAAGGCGAGTAGATCCCGTATAGTATTCTTTCGGTATGTAATGCTCTTGAAGCCATGCACCAGTAACTGTCCATTTATTATTGAATTTATAGCTTGTTCCAAGACGGTATCGCTTATCTTTACCACCTAAACTATCAACCACTTCATCCTCACTATAGCCAGCCATAAATAACCAATTACCCCATTGGTAACTGCTCGATAATGCGACACGTTTGCTATTTCTCTCCCCCACAAGTAAACCAACAGGGTCTTTGTATTCACTGTAATAAATACCTTTTCCTTCCCACATAGTTTCACTTACAGAAACATTTATTGTCCATGCTTCGGTCGGTAACCAAGAAAAATAAAAACGCGTTTGAGCAGGGAGATCAAAGTTAGCCTGATGATCGCCAAAATTACTGCCATATTGATGTTTTACCGCAAAACTTAAATCAGATCTTGGTTTCCAAGTTAGACTCAGAGATCCTGCCCAACCGTTGTCATTACCTTCCCATCGACTATGTTTATCACGACCAAATTGTCGACGATTCTGCTCTAACTCATACTCGGCATGCATGTATTCGACACTTGCTGCAATGCTCAATGTTCCCCAGCGGTACGCTAATGTCGGTACAGCAGATAACACAATTGGACTAACCCGTGTTTCATAAAATAATGGAAGAAAACTCGAACCAATGGCTGGAACAGAAATATCAGCCGCAATTCGACTATAAAGACCAATTCCAGCATAAAAATTATGACTTAATGGCGATGATATAAAGAATGATGGTATTGGATGTTTCTTTTTATACTCAGACACCTTACCAAATATTTCATAATCTGATGTCACGCTATATTGTGTAATCGCAGCGGTGAACTCTTTAGATTCCAACTGGGTGATACTTGAAGGTGCCAGTGCAAGTACACTTGCATCCAATGCAATAGCGCCGTTAGCCGCAGCTAGCGCAGTATTCGTTGCTGATGATTCAGAAAAACTTAATCCTGTCGCAAATATTGATGAAGAAAAGAGTAACGGAATAAGTGAAATAATTGGCGAGACAAAGGTATTCCTTTAATACAAATATGCACTAAATGATTCAAACTAATATAGTGAAGCATTGGAGTACGTTTTTTAAAACTATATGATATTCACTTTAAAGTGAGCACAATTAATTAAATATAAAAAACTTATCTATATATCACATTAGGTTACCTGATTAACGGCTAGATTAAGCTAACATAAATGATTTATTCTGATCTCAGTTATGATTAAGTACAAAATTCAATCAAGACTTAAAGGTAAGAGAGAATTTAATCTAAGACAGTTAAATAGAGCAATTAGGTAAATGATCATTTATTCCCTCTCTATTCTTCTTCACAATGACGAAAACCACTTATCTTTCATAGCGACCACTCATCGCACTATCCTGCCACTCACCTGTAAACTAAATGCAGCTAACTAAAAAGACAAATACCATACACCCTAGCTTCCCCCTACAATATTAAGGACAATTGCTATGATGTGGTTTCTGACCTGTGTTGCCGCGCTTATTGGTGGCTACTTTATTTACGGTGCTTTCGTAGAGAAAGTATTCGGTATAAAAGAACACCGTAAAACCCCTGCACATACCAAAACAGATGGTGTCGACTTTGTTCCTATGTCGACAAAGCGTGTCTACCTCGTCCAGCTACTCAATATCGCCGGTGTTGGTCCTATTTTTGGCCCTATCATGGGTGCGCTGTATGGCCCTGCTGCCATGCTCTGGATTGTGGTTGGCTGCATTTTCGCAGGTGCTGTTCACGATTACTTCTCTGGTATGTTATCTATCCGTAATGGCGGCGCATCAGTACCGAGCATTACAGGTCGTTACTTAGGCAATGGCGCAAAACACTTTATGAACCTTTTTGCCATTGTTCTACTCTTGCTTGTCGGTGTGGTCTTTGTTTCTGCTCCTGCCGATATGATCACTAACCTTATCAACGACCAAACCAGCCTAAGCGTTAATGTAACTACTATGGTTGTGCTTATTTTTGGTTACTACATTCTGGCAACGATTGTGCCTGTCGATAAGATCATTGGTCGCTTCTACCCATTATTTGGTGCTCTTCTCATTTTCATGTCTGTGGGCTTAATGGCAGCCATTGCGTTCTCTAGTGAACATACTGTAATGGGTGATTTCAAAGTGAGCGAAATGTTCACTAACTTAAACCCGAATGACATGCCACTATGGCCTGCATTGTTTATTACTATCGCTTGTGGTGCTATCTCTGGTTTCCATGCGACACAATCGCCATTAATGGCGCGCTGTATGCACAATGAGAAAAATGGCCGCTTCGTATTCTACGGTGCGATGATCGGTGAAGGTGTGATTGCGCTAATTTGGTGTGCTATTGCCCTATCTTTCTTCGGCTCGCTTGAGTCACTTTCTGAAGCGGTGAAAAGTGGTGGTCCGGGTAACGTAGTTTACAGTGCATCCTTTGGTTTACTGGGTACGTTTGGTGGCATCTTGGCGTTCTTAGGTGTTGTGATTCTACCTATTACCTCTGGTGATACTGCGTTTCGTTCAAGCCGTTTGATCTTAGCTGAGTACTTCAATGTTGAGCAAAAAACATTGCGTAATCGTCTACTTATGGCTGTTCCATTGTTTGTATTAGGTGGCATTTTAACCCAAGTCGATTTCGGGATTATCTGGCGTTACTTCGGCTTTGCTAACCAAACCACAGCTGTAATGATGCTTTGGACGGCTTCTGCTTACTTGCTTCGCCATAATAAATTGCACTGGATCACGACAGTTCCAGCCATCTTTATGACAACGGTATGTGTGACCTTCATTTTAAATAACAGCACATTAGGTTTCGGCTTACCAATGCAGATCTCAACCATCGTAGGTATTGTATTCTCGCTATTCGTAACAGGTTACGTAATAAAGATATCGAAAGGAAAAGGTGATACTGACTTTGCCGATGAGGAAGAAATAAAAGCAACGTCAGAAATAGCATAATCACAAACATTAATTTGCTTGATTCCTCAATCTAAGAGCCTGCGCACCGCAGGCTTTTTTTGTTTGCCTTACAATCGCGCATTATTTTTATCATGAGCTCCAATATGGAATTGATAGTCTCTTTGCTACAGCAAATGTGTGTTTACTTAGTACTGGCTTATATGCTGAGTAAGACCCCCATTATTTTGCCTTTGTTGAGCATTTCTTCTCGTTTAAGCCATAAGCTAATCTGTTATGTGCTATTTTCTGGTTTTTGTATTCTCGGTACCTACTTCGGCTTACATATCGACGATGCAATTGCGAACACCCGTGCTATTGGTGCCGTTATGGGTGGGCTTTTTGGTGGCCCTGTGGTGGGTTTTGCCGTTGGTTTAACGGGCGGTATTCATCGCTATACTCTTGGTGGCTTTACCGATCTTGCCTGTACCATTTCGACCACTGCTGAAGGCTTAATTGGTGGCTTACTCCATGTTTACCTGCTTAAACGTAACAAAGGCGCATTGTTATTTAACCCTTGCATGGTATTTGGTGTCACCTTTGTTGCTGAAGTAGTGCAGATGATCATCTTAATCACTGTCGCCAAACCTTTTGACCAAGCCTATGAGCTCGTTTCTACCATTGCCGTTCCAATGATCATTGCCAATTCCGTAGGTGCGGCACTGTTTATGAGTATTCTGCAAGATCGTAAAACAATCTTTGAAAAATACTCTGCGGCCTTTTCTCGCCGTGCTTTAACCATTGCAGATCGCTCGGTCGGTATTCTTAGTACCGGCTTTAACAGTGACAATGCCAATAAGATCGCCCGTATTATTTATGAAGAAACCAAGGTCGGTGCCGTTGCGATCACAGACCAAGAAAAACTTTTAGCCTTTGTGGGGATCGGGGATGATCACCATAAGCCAAACACCCCTATTTCTTCACAAAGCACCTTAGATTCGATAGAACAAAATGACATCATCTACCTTGATGGTCGTGAATCCCCATATCAATGCTCTCTCGCCCATGACTGTAAGCTTGGTTCGGCGCTTATCATTCCACTACGCGCAGGCAATCAAGTTGTCGGCACCATTAAGTTATATGAGCCAAAACGTAAACTGTTTTCAACCGCTAACATGTCAATGGCAGAAGGTATTGCACAGCTACTATCCAGCCAAATTCTTTACGGTGATTACTTGCAGCAACAAACCTTATTATCACAAGCCGAAATTAAACTGCTACATGCGCAAGTGAATCCTCACTTTTTGTTTAATGCCCTTAATACCATCAGTGCCATCACAAGACGCGATCCAGATAAAGCCCGAAAGCTTATTCAAAACTTATCGCAATTTTTCCGTAGTAACTTAAAGCAAAATATTAACACCGTGACGCTACGAGAAGAGTTGGCACACGTAAACGCCTACCTCACTATAGAAAAAGCCCGTTTTACGGATCGTCTTGATGTCGACATTAATATTCAACATGAATTACTTGATACCAAACTGCCCAGTTTTACGCTTCAACCTCTGGTAGAGAACGCTATCAAACATGGTATTTCTACACTGTTAGAAGGTGGAATAGTGAAGATTTATAGCCAACCTCACCCATTGGGCTACGAAATCACGGTTGAAGATAATGCAGGAAGTTATCAGCCACCAGCAGATACCCATGTCGGATTGGGAATGGAGATAGTAGATAAACGCCTATCCAATCAATTTGGTCGTGATTCAACGCTAAAAATCACATGCACACAGCACCAATTTACCCAAATAAGTTTTATTATCCCCAACGCACAATAAGTACAGCAAATCACATAAAAGGTAAGCTTGGATGTTAACTGCTCTTGTCATTGATGATGAACAATTTGCCCGTGAAGAGCTGGCAGAACTATTGGAAGAAACAGGCTATGTTACGGTGATTGGTGAAGCGCCAAACGCTATCATTGGGCTAAAGAAAATCAATGAGCTAAAGCCAGATATTGTCTTTGTTGATATTCAAATGCCACAAGTAACAGGTATTGAACTATTAAGCATGCTCGATCCTGAAACTATGCCCTATGTGGTGTTTGTAACCGCTTACGATTATTATGCTATTCAAGCGTTTGAAGAGAATGCTTTTGATTATTTATTGAAGCCAGTTAATCCAAGTCGTTTAACCAAAACAGTGAGTCGTTTACATAAAGTGATACAACAATCAACGCCTCAACAAGCCATCTCCGCTATTGCACCGAATAAGCTCGATCAAATCCCCTGCATTGGTCATAACCGTATTGTGATTCTTACCACCGACACCGTGGAATGTGCCTATAGCGATATCAGTGGCGTACAAGTACGTTCCTATGATCAAACTGCTAGCACACAACTCACCTTAAAAACATTGGAAGAAAAAACGCCATTGGTGCGTTGTCATCGTCAGTATCTGGTGAATATCAAAATGATCAGTGAAATTAAGTTATTAGAAAATGGATTAGCTGAAATTATTACAAAAACAGGGTATGAACTTCCCGTTAGCCGTCGCTACCTTTCAGCACTTAAAAAGCTACTTGGTATTTTGTAAATCACATTGCTTTATTGAAAATAATGGTCTTATAAATCAATTTAATTGACCTATAGGGCTATTTCTATAACTTGATTTCATTTATAAACGTTAAGAAAAATATTTTTAAAATAAACACTTATTACATATAGAATTTATATAAGAGACGCAATTTTCTATTAGAAAAAACAATGAAGATTAAATCCCCATATAAATATGAAATAATTATAACATTAATACACTTACATTAATGTCTTTATTTTATTACAATATACATTTCAATTTTCAGATTAATAATTAATTTTAATAATTTTTGAAATTATATTTTAAAATCTACGGTCTCATTTTTTGGTGCATTTAATTTTTCTATCTTAAGGCTGGAGATATTATGCTTTTTAGTTTACGTGGTTCTTTCATTGCAATTCCAATACTCGCCCTATCTTCTTTATCTTATTCTCAATCATACGATTCTTTTAAAAACGAACCTGCCGGAACACAAATCACAGAAGTTGATTACTCAACAGATTTTATAGGTGATTCTTTTTCATATTCTAAGGGCTGGGCTGGTCAAGGTTTTGGTTTATCAGGCACTCAGAGAGGTGCTCCTGAATATATTGTTTCTCAAACAGTTCCGAACACTGAACAACATGCGTTAGTGTTTGCAAGTAAAAATCGGAATGAGGCATGGTATGCCTTACATCCTGGAGCGGCAGAAAGCAATATATATGCTGTTTCTGATGATGATGGACAAGATGATTTTTTCTTTTATGGTCAACCTTGGGTAAAAGAAGACAACCCTTACTTTTATGGACAACTCTATTTAGGCGAGGCTTCTCAAGTTACATCATTTAGACTAACAGTGAAGAGATTAAATAATAATCAACTAAAAGATCATTATCCGGGGCTTTGGATTTATCAGGATAGGCTTCATGTCCGAATACCTAAAAAAGTTAACTTTGATGTGAGGTTTCTAAATAGCTATCAACCATTATCGGGATGGATAACTGCAGGAATACATATTTCTGACACGGGTGAAGTAACTTATTATTTGAAAAAAGGCATGTATGATGAATATACTTTGTTTACATTACCTGATTTTAGAATTACAGCATCTGATGCCGCAAAATTATTGGGCTTTGAACGTTACTCGCCACGAGTAGTTGAAAGAAATGATGCAGCTATTATGTTATCTCAAATCATCTCAAAAACTCATTTAAATGATTTCTCAGATGGAAAGTTCAATGCGATTAAAGAACTGAAACAGGGAATTAATTTTGAATTAGGATGCGGTAATTGTGAAAAGATTAATAATTTAACTGAGGCGACTACTTGGGTACAAGTTAATTCATTCAGCCCCGAACAATATGACATTTCATCCTATGAATCGGTCAATCTAGAAGTTTCTGTTGATGGTCGAGTTTATTCAAACGTACTTTATTACTTTGATAACGAAAACTGGCAACATAATTTGTGTAGCTCACTCGATGGAGAAAATGATCCACTCGATATTCTACGATGTGGGACACTGATTGATAACGGGGAGGTGGTTACCTTATTGGGTCAAGAATATAATTATTTATTCAGTGATAGACCCGGTGTTGTGGTATCAGTGAGCTTCAATCAACCTATTGAACCTGAAAACAATAGTGAATCTGTTACGCCAAATGATGAACAACCTGATACGACTGAAGATATCAACGAATCGTCTGATACCGACAACAGTGAAACAACGACATCTCATCCAAATAATGAATCTTCATCAAACCCAGTTTCATCTTATTTTATGATGTTATTGACTTGGTTAATAAATCTCATTAATAGTATTTTTTCTCGATGATATATTCTAACAATGATGACTAGTGGTATTACACCCCATAATACCACTATTTTTTAATGGTATTATGGGTGTCGGCAAGCTCGATATAATGTCATTATTTTAACGGGCTAGTAACGCTAAACTACAGCGAAATATAAGCAATTTAAAATAATGGCTTATCCGAATTAGGCGTTGGGAATAGCTATATTGAATGTTAAATTTTAATTAGAAAAGACATATCAAAGGAATGAGCCATGAAAGCAATAGCACTATATTACTTACATCTTAAATTCTTCTTCTAACCATACCTAAGTGATGTGCTTTTTCTAACTCTTTTTTGGTTGTTTTTTGTCTATTTATCATTATTAACCCAAGCATTATTTTCTTTAGTCGCTAATAATTTTCCGACAATATCTCTCAATTCAATTTTTACCGTGAAAAAAGGAGCATATGAAGAAGATGATACTTTCGCACCTCTTAAACATTTCATAAAAACAGTTTCAGATTTAATTATTTTATCTAAATCATTAATGTACATAATATTATATACTGACATTTATATTTCCTATTTATTTTAAGTTATTACTATGATTATTATTTAATTATTATCTAAACTTTATCGAGAAATAATAGAAACAAATAGAATAATGATAAAAGCAATATTTTTAAGTGTTCGATAATGGGGCAGCAATAAAATGCTACCCTTTAGAAAGTCTTATAAAGCAACGACATTTGAAGCTTGAAGACCTTTTTGACCTTGTTCGACATCAAAAGAAACCTTTTGGCCATCCATCAATGTCTTAAAACCTTCAGAAACGATAGCTTGAAAATGTACAAATACATCTGCACCGCCATTGTCTTGGGTAATAAAACCAAAGCCTTTATCTTCGTTAAACCATTTTACTAAACCAGTATTTTTATTAGACATAATGTGTCCCTTAAATAAATTCATAAAATATCGCAAATGCGAAGTACTAAGAGTCTGAATTATCGATGTGACGAAGAAGCTAAGGGAAACACAGAGGATGGCAACAATAACGAAGATATTCTGAGGGTTTTACTTTTACTTGATGTTTCATTAATAACTCTGAACAACAGAGCCATTACAGTAGAGCACTAAATCGATAGGCTGTATATGTTTATTTTATCAAAATAAGAAAATGAAAACCAAGTAATTGATTTAAAACATATTTTTTATTGAATTTATTTTTATATCTATTATTTGAATAACCTGTACAATAGCCGATGCAAAACAACGATTAATTAAATATTCCATTAAAAGCTTCTCTGTTTCTCTTCCATTTAATTCATCACATCTATTCTGCAATATCTTTTCTTCATTACTGAGTTAGATGATTGTCTTTGCACTACACCTCTAATATAGCGAGATCATGATGCGTAAATCTGGAAAGAAACCTGGAAAAAAAATAAGAAAAAATGCTTTTGAAGATCGATTTGCTCTTATCGTTGAAGACTACCACAAAGCCAAAGAAGTACTGGATTCCTTAATAGTAGGAACAGCTGAACATAACAAACAACAGACGATATGTAATAACCTTTTTGCAAGCGCAGAGCGCTGTATAAAATCAGGATCATAATAAAAATTAACTATCCTTAATTGTTACTATCTTTCAAAGCCGTAAGCTTCCTATCCACTCTCTATACAGCGTTTCAACATTCGACTGACTTTTACTTTTGAGTACCGACACCATGAAACTAATGACTTTTCGATCTGAATGTATTTGCGGTACTGCGACTATGCCAGCCTTTTTGTCAAAGCTTGGTGTCAAAATTCACAAAGTAGAAATAGCTAATGAACCTTCAAAAAAGGCTAAACAGCGCATGGGTGAAACAGGTATTTACACGATAGAAGTACAAGATAACCACACGTTAGAAAGCTTACGAGAGCTAATGACGAAAGAGATTGAGCAGGAAGGTATGTTTTTAAATCTACACAAATGCTACCAAACATTAAATCTTGGTATGTCGCCAGATGAAAGACATTTCAACAGCTAGTGCGAAATTTATCTCTAAACATTACCTTACTCAATCAGCCAATCTCTACGTTTATTCATATCCCTAATAACGTAAAATTTAAGGACACTTATGATCACTATTAACCTTCGCCTACCGCATGGCAGCACAGAAGACTATACCCAACAATTTATCGCTTACACGAAATCGGGTGCTTTTCTTCAAGATCTTGATGGTGCGAACAAAGTCACTATTCCAGCCTACAGCATACTGTCTGTTATCCTAAAAGACGGTACTTTCAGTACATCAATGAAAAAAGATTTGAAATTAACAGAGCCAACAAAATTTGGCGATTACAAAGACTCGATGAAATTAATGGAAACAGCCGAGAAAAGCAGTAAAGAACAATAATAAACATTAGTGATGGGGTAAATATTTTCCATCACTTGTCTTTTAATCATTTATTATTGAACTAGTTTTAATTATATAAATATGTGTAATTCCTCTTACACATATAACGACTAAAATATTCAAACGCTGAAATCAAATAAAAGATCTTCATACTTTCTTATAGTATTTCTTCCATGGCTTTTCTCCTATTTCAGTAGGAAGCCTATTTGTTTGAACCACTCTGCCATCAAGAATCAGCAGTAATCGCCAAGCAGGATAAGGAATTGACGATTCTCCATCTATCCAGCGGTTAATTGTTCGCATAGGGTTCGATTTCCCCTTTATACCCAGCATTTTTGTCACGATGCCTTTACTATGCACATGCGCTAAATGTTCAAATACCTCGCGTATTTCACTCGGTGTCGGTTCTCGATATTCAGGATCATCAATAGAACGGTAAGAATCAGGTTGATTGATGCTTTCTGCAATAAAATGAACGTAAGAGCAATGTCGACGACTTAATTCTTGTTCATACTCGTGGCGCTCATTAATTTCAGCCTGAACTTCTGCCGATAAACTAAATAAATCTGTATTCACTCTCAAGGTATCTTCCTAAAGTAGCTGTAGAGCAATTATTTAAAATGACGTTTTTTCTAGGTAAGTTAGATAAAATTCCCATTAAGCTCATTGATCATTTAGCTAACTCAAAGTTAATACTTATATCCATAAGTTTTACCACTCGCCGACCAGCAAACGACTTTTAACACCATTAACTTGCAAACCCATCGCTTCAAAAACATCATCAAAGTTACGGCACGCTAACGGTAAATGAGGCAGTGATAATACCGCTTCATCAAAAAAACGTTTTTGCTCTTGCTCTGTTTGCCATGCTACTTGCCACCAATTAACGATACGCTCTCTCGAATCAATTAAACGGCGTCTTGTCGGCACTCGTGCCCTTTTTTGGTTATTCTCATTTTTACTGGCAGGCAATAAATTCCACTTATCATTATTCGGCCAATAAGCAAACGGTAAGCAATGATCTACCTGATAATCAGGCTGTAAGCGTTTACCACTCCATACACTTTCCAGTTCTACACCGTTTTGCTGTAAAGCAATGATCTTCTGCCGTACACCTCGGGTGTCATGACTTTCATCAATCCATTTTAGACAGTCGTAATAAGTTTGTAGCGGAATATCTCGCGCTTCATTTAACTTATAACGACGCATTTCTGCTATCCATTGATTCACGACTAATGGCTCTATCCAGCTACTGTATAATCGCAAACATTCCCACAAACTTTCGTCTAGCACGAAATAGCCAAATTCAGCTAACGCTTCTAGTTCAAGTACAAAGCAATCTGCTGTACGTACTTTTTCACGCTCCATTTGAAATAACGTATTATTTTTATCTCCCTGATAAATAAACGTAACAGGGCCATCTTGAATTGTTTTCAAACTATCTCGGATCGCTGTTTGGAGTGCTTTAGCTTCATCACCCGTAAACATCGCCCCAATAGATAAATCATCTGCACTAAGGTGTGTCAGTTTTTTCCAGCCTTGCTCTTTTACAAAGCCTAAGCCTTTTTTACTGTCGCTACTTTGTTGGATACCAAAGCCATCAATATCAATATCGATTAAGCGTTTAAATTGTCTTATCCAATAAAGTGCCACTAAGCCCAACGGCAATCGAACTTTATTATCTTCACGGCTGAGAACAGCACCGGGATGGGCGTCAGCGATATGTAAAAGAGTACGAAGTAGCGCAAGCTTGTACGTGGCAGACTTAGCATCATTAACAATGATTTGCCTAACCTTGATCAGATCACCCGTACCATCATCAGGCAACTGCATCACCACGGTTTGCCATTGCACACTGTTACGACCTAATTCATCGGCATCATGTTCAGAAATGAAGTTAACTTGTAAGGCATGTTTATTGGCTAATTGTTCCAGTTCTTCAACACTGACATCATAGGCTTTGCGAGAATCAGAAAAATCACCATAACGCAGCGAGATCACTAGCTTTCCACTCGGTGCCAGTAGGTTAGATAATTTGCGAAATGCTCGCTCACGCGCACAAGAAGAAAGGTGCATCCAGACCGCAGATAACAAAATACAATCAAAGCGCATACCAAGCTCTACAATACTGTGTAGCTCGGGTAGCTGATCATCAAGCCAAGTGATTTTATCATCATACTGCCGAGTATATTTTTCACCTTGTTCTCGTAATGCTTGTGCTGGCTCTATTGCATAGACATCACAATGATGCTCCGCAAACCATAGCGCATCACGTCCAGCCCCTGCACCAATATCAAGCACTTTTAAGGCATCTTTCGATGAACTGACAGGCCAATGCGCTTGCCAATTTTTATGTACTTGCTCAAAGGTTAACGACTGATATTGCTCACTCAGGCTTTGTGCATTTTGGTGATAAAAATCAATGGTTTTAGACATGATGATAGCTCTGAAAACAAGGTGAATTTATCATACTGTAAGTTATTGATATTCACGATTGAAATTTCAGTAATATTCTAATTTTGCTAAGGTTTTAATAATGTTTAAGCATTATTCTAAAAGCAAGTTTTATTAGATATCTAGCTTACAAAAAAGAAATGCCATTCGCTTTTCACAAATGGCATTAGCTCTAACGTCGCCTTTTTCCAAGCATCATTATTATATTTTGAATGTCCCTACATGCTTATCCAGCGTTTGCGATAAGTCTGCTAGTTGCTGGCTGGATGCCTCTAATTGTTCACTGGCGTTCAAACCAAGTTTAACTAAGTGACTCACCGTGTCCATATTCAAGTTGATCTCATTCGCCACTGTTGATTGCTGCTCAGTGGCTGTCGCCACTTGGGTATTCATATCTAAAATAGTGGTGACTTGCTGTGAGATTGATTCAAGTGCTTGTCGCGCATGTTCTGTTTCGGTTGCCCCTTCGTTAATCAGTGCCTTACTGTTACTCATTGAGCCTACCGCGCTCTGGGCTTCTGTTTGTAACTGGTGGATCATGGCATCAATTTCATCTGTTGATTGGGCTGTTTTCGTTGCAAGATTACGTACTTCATCAGCAACAACAGCAAACCCGCGTCCTGCATCACCCGCCCTTGCTGCTTCAATCGCGGCATTCAATGCCAGTAAATTAGTTTGCTCTGAGATCCCACGTATTACTTCAAGAATCGTACCTATAGATTGCGTATTATCCGCCAAGCTAACAATGATATTTGAAGTACTGTTCATCTCATTTTCAAGGTTAGAGATGGCCGTTGTTGTTCGTTGTAGTGTTTTATACCCTTCTTGGGTTTCATTGGTTGCCATGCTTGCTGCATCTGCGGCACTCGCGGCGTTAGACGCAATTTCATTAACCGTGGCAATCATTTCATTCATTGATGTCACAACGAGCATGGTTTGTTCATTTTGCTCTTGTCCTCTCGCAAGTGCTTGCTGTGACTGCTCACGAAGTGCGATGGCAGAACCATTTAATTCCACGCCAGAATTCACCACTTGGGAAATAATGCCATGTACTTTTTCCACAAATACATTAAACGCTGACGAGATCTGGGCAACTTCGTCATTACCTTTTATTGGTAAGCGCACCGTTAAATTACCATCACCTTGCGAGATATCATGCAATGCATCTTTAAGTACCGATAGTGGCCGCATTAATTTATTGAGCAGTAGAGATAGCACTATTAAGCAAAGTACGAAGATCACAATCATCGAACCTAGTTGGTAAGTGATAATGCCATTGGTTGCTTGGCTTACTTCGGTAATGGGAATGCCAATATCAAATGTGCCGTAAAGCTGACCATTCACATAGATTGGCGCCATAATGTCGAACACCCATACCTTTTGTACGTCGGCATACCATTTGGAATATTGTTGGACGCCTTTTGTCGCGCCGTCTACGGTATACGCATCATCATATTTTTTGTTTAGCTTTTGCTTATCACTATGTGCAACAGCTGTAACATTATTATCGATAACAATGGCATAGCTAACATCAGAACGTTGTTTCAAATCATCGACTAATGCTTGAAGATCTTTTTTAGGGGTATCGGAATTTTCTAGAATATATCCTGCATTTTTGGCTAAGAATTCCGCCTGTATTTGAGATTTATCGAGGATGATATTGTCTATCTTTTGGCTAGATATAAAGTAGGTCGATGCCATACTCGCCATAACGGCAATGCCAAACATGGCACAAACGGCTAATAGGATTATTTTTTTCATTCTTATTGTCTCAACGCAAGTTGTGAATCTCTATCAACAAATGTTGTCAATCTCATCATTGATAGCTCGAACTGAATATGTCATCTCGCAACACAAGATGTGACCATTCAGTTACGTTATCTGTAAAAGTCGCAACAACTTTAACAAATACGCTCAAACTTATGCTGTTATCACAATTTCAACAAAGCGCGACATCTGATGCACTTACAAAAAAGTAATTAAGTCAGCATCGCGTTTTTACTTTTGAATTGTGGCGATTAAATAATCAGTTTTATCCTCGATGTAAATGCAACTTAAAAGACAATAAAATCACTTAGTGGTATGACCTTGGTTAAATATGCTGCAAACCACTATTAATTTATTCTTTTGTGTATATAGTGTGTGAATAAAAAGTTGCACACCATTTGCGTGCTATATAAAAGGAAAGTAAAAAATGACTCAAGTAACATTCCAAGGCTCACCTGTTCAACTTGCAGGTACATTCCCTGTTGTAGGTACTCAAGCACCAGCATTTACCCTTTGCGGCGCTGATCTTTCTGACATCACGCTTGATTCAGTAAAAGGTAAAAAAGTTGTTTTAAATATCTTCCCAAGCATCGATACACCGGTTTGTGCACTTGGTGTAAAAGCATTTAATCAAAAAGCCGCAAACACTGAAAATACAGTTGTGCTATGTATCTCTGCTGACTTGCCTTTCGCTACTGGTCGTTTCTGTGCAGCAGAAGGTATTGAGAACGTTCAAACGGCTTCTCTATTCCGTAGCCCTGAATTTGCAGAAGCATACGGCGTTAAACTCGCTGAAGGCGCACTTCGTGATTTAGCGACTCGTGCTGTTGTTGTACTAAACGAGGAAGGTCTTGTGATCCATGCTGAACTTGTAGCAGAGATTACTGATGAGCCTAACTACGACGCAGCAATCGCAGCGCTACAAAAATAAGATAAAGATAAAAATTGAAGTGGCTCTTAAGGGGCCGCTTATCTCTTTTTCGCAAATTCTGTATGCATAACATTCACGGTCAAAAGAGTCGCCCCTTCTTTCTCTACCATCTTATATATTGTTCGAACTCTCACCGCATTGAGCAATAATCTAACTCGATAATCCTGATACAAAACATTAATAAGAAAAGCTATGCTATATTTTATTAATCAATCAGTTACATCAAGTCCACTTTGTACCCATCACCACCAATAACTAACGAGCTAGGGACTTGGTTATCTTGCAGCCAACAATCTAATTCATGCCCTATATGGGTAATGATAAATTGCTTGGGTCGTAGACGTTCATAAACATCAAAGGCTGTATCAATATCGCTATGATTACCTCGTGCTAATGTCGGTGGAAAAGAGCAATCTAGCACTAATGCATCCAGTTTATTTACTGACAATAAGTACTGCTCAGTCTCCAGAGGTAAACCATCGGTATCTGTTAAGTAAGCGACTGTCTTTCCATCACACTCAAACAGATACCCAAACGTAGGTTTGGAGTGTTGCATCGACAGTGGTGTAATTTTCAACCCTTCGACATTAAAAGGTACTCCATGCTGAAGATACGGACGAAAATCTAAACAGCCGGAATGCTTCAGTAGATCAGCACAGCCTAAAGGATCATCAGGGCACCAGACAGGAATTAAGGCGCCATTTCCCCAACGCAGATGAAACAAACCTTGAACATGATCTACATGAAAATGAGTGAGCAAAAAGCCAATATATGAACCAACAGAAAAACGCTTATGAAGATCCATGATGCCTGCATCAATAAGCAAACGCTTTTTATTCTGCTCATTTCCCCACTCTATCATCGCCGAACAGGGTTTTCTTTCGAGGTGATGATCATGGGTTGCAGCCTCACATGCAGAACAATGACAACCATATAGGGGAACACCACCAGCGGCACCTGTGCCGAGTAATGTCAGTGATAACATAATTACCCCACTACGTTTTTTGATTAAGACTCGTATACAGCATATTTCATTTGAGCAAGAAACTGCTCAGTACTGCTTTGAAGAGAGCCACTATTATCAACCACAATTGCACATGGTGGTCTTACAGCGTCATAAGCCACTGCGCGCTCCAACCGTTGTGTTATCTCTTCTTCACTTTCTCGCCCTCGAAGCTGTAACCGTTGCTCTAGGGCTTCAGGGCTAACTGAGATCCACACCACTTGAAGTTGCTCACCAAAGCGAGCCTTGGCGGTTTCTAAATAAGCTCTGGAGCCATTAACCATGACATCCAATCCCTTATTGAGCCAATCATCCACTTCATTGCCAACGCCATATCGACAACCATTCGCCTGCCAGTGCATGACAAATAGCCCACGATTTATACGTAAATCAAATTCGGTATCCGATAACGCTATATGATTTTCGTTCCCCATAAATGCAGGTCGAGTAATATATCGATGTGCGATCATCAATCGTTCACTTAAACTTTCTCGAACCGCATTGATAAGAGAATCTTTACCCGCGCCAGATGCACCTAATATATAGAACAACCTAGCCAACACTGTTTCTCCTCTAGAAAACCCGATTGCCTTGGCGCCATACTTGTTCAATCACGGCTTGATTGGCTTTACGACCAACAAGCATTACGTCAGCTCTCAACCCTTCTTTTATAGTCCCTCTATCCGTCAAGTTGAGTGCCGCCGCTGGATTAGCCGTTGCTAGGCGCGTCGCTGATGCTAAATCAAGCGCGTTACGTTCATCGCTTGCTAACTTAAAAACAGCATCAAGCAAACTGCTAGGAAAGTAATCAGACGACAGCGCATCCAATACACCCAGTGTTGCTAATTCATGTGCCGCAATATTTCCTGAGTGCGAGCCGCCACGTACAACGTTTGGTGCTCCCATCATCACTTTTAATCCAAGCTCATGAGAGCGTTGAGCGGCTTCAATCGTCGTCGGAAACTCAGCTAATACCATTCCTAGTGAATGTGATTCTTCGACATGTAACGACGTTGCATCATCATGACTTGCTAAAGGTATGTGTTTTTCACGACACAATTTGGCTATCGCTTTTCGATTAGTACCTGACCACTGTAGAGACTGAGCTCGCTGATATTGCTCAAACTCTGCCATTTGCTGATCACTTAGGTTGTATTTACCTTGGTAGTATTCATTGTATTTGTTGATATTGACAAACTGACGTTGGCCGGGAGAATGATCCATTAACGACACCATGTGGATCTGTTCTAAGTCGAGATATTTCTCTGCCAATTCCACTGTCGCTGAATGCGGTAACTCACATCGTATATGCACAAAATGCTCGGCCCTATTTAACCCCAACTTTCCACTTTCGATGATGGTATCAATCATTTTGTCGAGGTTTTCCTGTCGGTGTCCTCCATCACGCACATCACCAACCGCAATCGCATCTAAAACAGTCGTAATACCAGAGCCAATTAACTGAGCATCATGCGCTGCCATTGCTGACAATGCAGGCCAATTGACTTTCGGTCTTGGGGTAAAGTATTTTTCTAAATTATCGGTATGAAGCTCAATCAGGCCCGGCATTAAAAAACTTTGATTTGCATTAATGGCTTCTGGTCGCTGGCTGCTTGAATCCGACATTGCTCGAATCAAACCATCCTTGATCTCAATCGAACCATTAATAACTTCATTTTCCAATACCAGTTGTACATTGGTAATAATCATCATGACTTCCTTTTTAATGATCAATTTCACTCAATTGTGCCGTGGACATATCGTAAATCTTATCTGCTACGCGTTTACGAACTGACTCATCATGGAAAATACCAACAATCGCGGCACCACGATGCTTAGCCTCTGAAATTAACTCGACAACAACTTGGCAGTTTTTCTCGTCCAATGACGCGGTAGGTTCATCAAGTAATAGAATAGGCGATTCAACAATAAACCCTCGTGCGATATTAACGCGTTGCTGCTCTCCGCCAGAAAACGTCGCTGGAGCAAGGTGCCAAAGTGCTTCCGGTACATTTAACCGACGAAGGAGGATTTGTGCTTTTTCACGCGCCTCATCTTTATCGACACCTAAATCAATCAAAGGCTGGCTGACCACATCTAATGCACTGATACGAGGAATAACCCGTAAAAATTGACTCACCCAACCTACGGTATGCTTTCTTACCTCAAGAATCGATTTAGGTGTCGTATTAGCGAGATCTACCCAGTCATTATTATTTCGATTTTTGCGAACAAGAATGTGCCCAGCATCGACTAAATAATTGGCGTAGAGCGCTTTAAGAAGTGTACTTTTACCCGAGCCTGAATGCCCAAGTAACACCACACATTCGCCGCTTTCCACCTGAAAACTGCTGTTATCAAGGACAGATATTCGCGCGCTACTTTGATTATGCAATACGAACGTTTTGCTGATGTTTTCAACCCGAAGCATTACTTTGTTATTGTGAGTATTCATCATGCTTCTTATCCTTGTAATACCGATGAAACGAGTAATTGCGTGTAAGGATGCTGTGGATCATCTAACACTTGATCCGTTAACCCCGTTTCAACAATGCGGCTTTCTTTCATCACGATTAATCGATGAGCAAGCAAACGAGCAACGGCAAGATCATGCGTTACAATGACAACAGACAACCCTAAATCAACAACCAGATTTCTAATTAAATCAAGAAGTCGGGCTTGTACCGATACATCTAGTCCACCGGTTGGTTCATCCATAAATACCAACTTTGGATGCGTCACTAAATTTCGTGCTATTTGTAACCGTTGTTGCATACCGCCAGAGAACGTAATAGGCATATCATCAATTCGGTCTAAGGGGATTTCAACTTGCCCAAGCCAATCAATCGCTTGTGCTCTAATATCCCCGTAATGTCTGTTACCAACAGCCATTAAACGCTCACCAATATTGCCACCAGCAGACACTCTAGAACGAAGACCGTCCATTGGATGCTGATGTACCACGCCCCACTCTGTGCGCAACAAACGACGACGTTCACTTTCAGACAAACCAAACAGGCTAACACTATGATTAGTGTCAATTTGATACTGAACATCGCCACTATCAGGTACTTCACGGCCAGATAAAACGCGAAGTAAGGTACTTTTTCCCGAGCCTGATTCCCCAACGATCCCCAGTACTTCACCTGGCCAAAGTTCAAAATCGATCTCTTGGCAGCCTTTCTCAGCTTGATACAATTTCGTCAGCTGCGTCACTTTAAGCAGAGGTTGTAATTCATCACAGGTTTGATTAACAACCGTCTCAGTCTGACTCTTTTCAATATCCATTAAAGACACAATGTCGTCTCCTTACTCTTTTGCAGTGCTTGTTGTTCACGGCAATAATCCGTATCTGAACAGACAAACATTCTCCCTCCTTGATCGTCGGTTACGACTTCGTCTAAGAAGCTATCTGTCGAGCCACAAATACTGCAGGGTTCATCCCATTGCTGAATTTCAAAAGGGTAGTCATCAAAATCGAGACTTTTCACATCGGTATAAGGTGGAATGGCATAAATCCGTTTTTCTCGGCCAGCCCCAAACAGTTGTAGAGCAGGCATTTGATGCATTTTAGGATTATCGAACTTGGGGATCGGAGAAGGATCAGTAATATATCGACCGTTCACTTCAACAGGGTAAGCGTAAGACGTTGAAATATGGCCATATCGTGCAATGTCTTCATACAGTTTTACATGCATCACACCATATTCTTCCAATTCATGCATTTTCCGTGTTTCTGTTTCACGTGGCTCGATAAAACGTAATGGATCAGGAATAGGAACTTGATAAATCAATATCTGCCCTTCATTCAACGGTTTCTCAGGAATGCGATGACGTGTTTGAATCAAGCTCGCATCACTGGTTTTTTCGGTCGTTTTAACCGCTGCCACTTTTTTAAAAAACTGACGAATAGAAACGGCATTGGTCGTATCGTCAGCGCCCTGATCAATCACTTTAAGCACATCTTGCTGTCCGATTATCGCCGCTGTGATTTGAATACCTCCCGTACCCCATCCATAAGGCATCGGCATTTCTCGGCCACCAAACGGAACTTGATAACCCGGTATCGCAATCGCTTTTAGCAGTGCTCGACGTATCATCCTTTTCGTCTGCTCATCTAAGTAGCCATAGTTGTAGCCACCGGTTTGGTTTGAATCAAACATCATGAAGGCCCTCTTTGATAATTTCACTCTGTTGCTCGTCGTGCTCTTTTTGGAGTTTTCGAATCAATTCAAGCTCAGATTGAAAATCAACATAGTGAGGAAGTTTCAAATGGCTAACAAAACCGGAGGCTTCAACATTATCGCCATGTGACAGAACAAATTCTTCGTCCTGAGCAGGACCTTGTGGCTCTTCATCGTACTCTTTATGTTGTAGTGAACGATCTACCAGTGCCATCGACATCGCTTTGCGTTCTGAAAAGCCAAAGCTAATTCCATACCCTCGGGTAAATTTGGCTTTTTCAGTCTTACTCCCTGTAAATGCGTTTATCATTTGACACTCTGTCAATTCGATATCGCCAATTTCGACAGCAAAGCCTAATTCTTCAGGAATAATTTCTAATGTCACTTGGCCTGAACGGATCTCACCTGCGAAAGGATGATTGCGTCCATAACCGCGTTGTGTCGAATACCCCAGCGCAAGTAAGAACCCTTCATCGCATCGTGATAATTGTTGTAATCTTGCGCTTCGATTAGCAGGATAAGCAGGTGGGGTTACGGTTATATCTTCAGGTAATTCCCCGTTATCTGACTCTTGTACTGCCAGCTCTAGTTTCTCTAAAATCTGCAGGACTTGGGGGCTTAACGCTGGTGTTTCAGTGTTATTCAGTGGTTGCTCTCTATCATCACTTTCGCTACAGATATGCGCCTGTTCACCGCCTTCTGCCAGTAGCGTGAAATCAAGTAAACGGTGGGTATAATCGTAAGTTGGCCCCAGTATCTGCCCCCCAGGGAGATCTTTATAAGCCGCTGAAATTCGACGCTCAATACGCATACTTTCCGTTTGTAACGGCTCAGTAACAGCAAATCTTGGCAGTGTTGTGCGATAAGCTCGAAGTAAAAATATCGCCTCAATTAAATCGCCTCCGGCCTGTTTAATGGCAAGGGCTGCCAACTCTTTATCGTAAACACTGCCTTCTGTCATCACTCTGTCTGTTGCGCCAGCTAACTGTTCAGCTATCTGAGCGACCTCAAGAGGTTGTTGAGAGGTTGGACCGCGACGTTTTTTCTCTTGAAGCCGATGTGCGGCGGCAATGGCTTTTTCCCCACCTTTTACAGCAACGTACATAGCGTATCCTCTTTATTATTTAATCGAATTTGCGTTGTTCTAGGTAGCGCCATAACTTGGCAACCACTTGTTAAATAAAGATCCACGCCATGCGGAAATACCCCTCGCCCATTCAATACCGCGGCAAGTAATTCGTTTGATAATCCATTGATATAGGCCGTGTTTTTTCCTTGAATACCGGGGCCTGTCAGCGACAGCTCAATACCAGATTGTAACGAGTCCACTTCTATAATGAGGGAGGCGCTTTTGTCTGGATAATTCTCTTCGCCTTTAGAAAAACCGTTTAACGTTGTTATTTCGTTACCTGCTAACAACCCGAAATCGGCGTGCTCTCTTATTTGTGTTAAAGAAGCGGCACAATGAAAACGGACATTCTCAATGAAAGACGGATCATTTAAATAGTGCGAAGACATAAATACTTGCGTCGAGTTATCCACCAGAGTAAGCATTAACTGTGTTGCGGCTTTGCTAACACCACCAAAACGTACATCACTTGGTAATTCAACCACGAGACCAGGTTTTGCCATTGCGTCCATTAATAAACGAAAAGTCTGCTGAGCGTCATGAACTGGACAATCAAATCCTTTTACTAGCTGGCTCATTCATCTTCTCCTCTCACCATGGTGAAAAAGTCCACCTTGCTGGCGGAAACCTGTTGAGCCCGAGACTGTTCTTGCTTCACAATGTCGGCATTTAACGGGTTAATGAGCCGATGATGGAGATCGCTTTGCATCGATGTTTGCATTAGGGCATCAATCACAGCCGCTATCTCAGAGTGAGATTTATCACGACCTGTGATGTAGCTATACCCTAGCTCTCCACTATCAAGTTGGATCACTGTTCGCGTCATCGTAACGTCACCGATATTAAACTGGCTCCCTGTTGAACCCATTCTTGCGCGAACTTGGGCTAGACCAATCTCAGGTTCTCGAACAAAGTGATAACTCGGATCTAAACCAAGTTGTTGCCAACCGTTAGCTAAGGCACGATGATCGCATCGAGCTAACACAGCCATCCACTTTTGTCGTTGCGTTCTTTGTTCCGTTTCCATTTAGTGCTCCAAAACAATTTCAACCAAATCCGATCGCGTATGTGAAGATGAAAATTCCACGATCCGATCAGTACCCTTTAAGGCATTGGTGGTTTTAAATGCCATAACTGGCGTTTTGCTAGGAAGTTGTAGTAGACGACAATCCGTCTTGGTGGGCATAACGGCCCTCAACCGCGTCGAACGTCTCGTCAGTTGAACGTCTAGTTTGTCTCTCAAATAGTGATGAAGCGATCCCACTTCAAAATGTTTTACAGCAGGCCACCAGTTCACATCAGAGAGGTAATGGTCAATCACACTGGCTGGTACACCATCAATTTTTCTTAATGTGGTGAGTTTAATAATCGATGACTCAGGTAAGACACCAAAGAGAGCTGCCACCTTGTCGTTTGCACGAGTTAAACCTCGTTCGATCACTCGACTCGTTGGTAAACTGCCCTGCTCCAACAAATTATCAGTAAAATGCGCCCCGGCATGTAATGGGTACTCGAATGGTTGGCTAACCACCATATTGCCTCGTCCTTGTTGGCGTTCGATCATCCCATTAAACACCAGCTCATCTATCGCACGACGCACGGTATGACGATTTACATTAAACCGTTTCGCAAGTACTGATTCTGATGGTAAATAGTCACCGGCTTGAAAATAGCGGCGAACATCCTCTTCTAAGTGTTTCGCAATATTCAAATACACTCTCATCATCAATCTCTCAGCATCACGGGTGACTTATCTAGACAAGTTATGGAAAATATTAAATAAACATTTTTCGGATATGTTGTGAGGCAAAATCAATCAAACTCACAGTGACAATGACGATCAACATAATGCAAGCGGTCTGTTGGAACTGAAAACCTCTTATCGCTTCCCATAACAGAACCCCTATACCACCAGCACCCACCATGCCTACCACAGTGGCCGAACGAACGTTCGACTCAAGCCGATATAACGTAAAAGAAATCCAAAGCGGTAATACTTGAGGAAGAACACCATATAAAATCTCTTCAATTTTATTGGCACCTGTCGCACGAACGCCTTCTACTGGGCCAATATCAATCGCTTCGACCGCTTCAGAAAACAGTTTTGCAAGTACCCCTGTGGTATGTACAAATAACGCAAGTACGCCGGCAAAAGGTCCTAACCCAACAGCAACAACAAATAGCATTGCAAATACCATTTCATTGATTGCTCGAGCAGAATCCATCAAGCGACGCATTGGCTGATATATCCACCAAGGGGCTATATTTTCTGAGCACATCAATCCAAATGGGATGGAAATAACGACGGCTAATATCGTCCCCCACAATGCAATTTGTATCGTTATTAAGGTCTCTTCGAGGTAAAGTTTCCAGTAAGTAAAATCTGGCGGGAAAAAATCCGCCCCTAGCTCAATCATGTTTCCAGAATCTTTTATTAATTGAACTGGATTCATTTCTGCACCTTGCCAAGACCAAGCAAGAACAAACGCAACCAATAACATGATTGCAAAGCGCTTCCATTGAGAAGTGGGACCCATTGGGATATTTTGAGTTGAACTGCTCATTGCATCTATCCATTAAAAACTGTGTGGCAGCAAAGGGCTGGAAAACTCGCGCCTCCAGCCCATGCGACGCTATTCCATTGCTTCAAGAGCACTCATTTGGCGGTTTAGAACAGCAAGCTTACTCTTCGCTGATTCTAATTTTGACGCTTGCTCTTTGGTTAAACTTGTTTGTTTATTCAAGCTATTTAACTGTTTAAAGAGCGCTAGCTGGCGAATAGGTAGCAGCTGTAAGTCACTCGATGGTTTAAAAGGAGCCCAACCGAGTTCTTTTAGAACGGCTAGCTCTTTCTCATCACCAGAAGTACCGTAATCCATGAAAAAACTGTAAATTTCATTTTTTGCTGAATCAGGGAGATTTTTACGCCACACAATAGGATCGGATGGAATCAGTGGTGACTGCCAAATCACTTTGATATTGGCAAACTTTTCTGGATTGGTAAGCTCGAAACGGCGCATGCTTTCGGTATTATTCGTCGCTACATCCACTTGCTGATTTGCAACAGCAAAGAGATTCACTTCATGACTAGAATTCAACGTGCGCTTAAACTCTGACGGTTGAATGTTATTTTTTGCAAAGACATAGTATGACGGTACAAGAAAACCTGATGTTGAATTGGGATCGCCATTACCAAACGCGAGCTCCGAACGCTGAGAAATCATGTCTTCAACACTGTTAATTGGGCTGTCTTTATGGGTGATCAATAAACTCCAATAACCAGGATTACCTTCGGAGTCTACCGTTTGCGCGAAAACCTCGCCCCCAGCTCGGTCAACCGCTTCCATCGCTGATTTGTTACCAAACCAAGCGACATCAACTTTATCGAAACGCATACCTTGAATAATGCCTGCATAATCTGGCGCAAAATAGGCTTTCACTTCCATGCCCAGCTTATCACTCATATCTTTTAGGAACGGGTCCCACACTGTTTTGAGATTTTGCTGTGATTCAGTCGAAATAATACCGAAATTAAGCGATTCCAATTGCTCTTCAGCAGAAACGGGGATCGCTGTTGCAGCTGTAAGTAGTCCAAGACTACAAACCATCGTCTTTAGTGCTCGTAACATCTTCAATATCCTTTGTGTGTTAACGTAGTAAAGGGGTGGAATGGGTTTCTATTGACGCGAGTGGTAAAGGTTCACTCTCATCAATATTGACTTTGGGTTGATAGCTATAAAGCTGTTCAAGCTCTTGTTGGCTGATGCTTGTGCTTTCACCTTGATAAAAGACTTTGCCTTCTTTTAACGCGATGACATGTTTACAATATTTAAGGGCATGCTCGACTTGGTGCAAAGTAACAACCACAGGAATACCTTCCCGCTGGTTAATATCTGCCAGTAATTCCATCACAATACGAGAAGACTCTGGATCTAATGAAGCAATGGGCTCATCAGCAAAAATGATCTTCGCTTTTTGCATCAAGGCACGAGCGATTGCTACACGTTGTTGCTGCCCACCAGAAAGCGTCGAAACACGTTGATAGGCAAAATCACTCATTCCAACTCGCTCTAAAGCAGCTAATGCTTGCTGTTTTTGCTCTACACTGAATCGACCACTTAAAGTTCGCCACAACGGGGTATGGCTCATGGCACCAATTAATACGTTAGTTAGAACAGTGAGGCGATTAACAAGGTTGAATTGTTGAAAAATGTACCCCGCTTGGGCGCGCCTTTGTCGAATATCTACCGTTGCACGACCATGCGCTTGGACCACTTCACCTAACACACAGATCTCACTATTTTGATCTTTATCGCCATAAACTAAGCCACTTAAATGGCGCATTAATGTCGATTTACCTGATCCAGAAGGGCCTAAGAGCGCCGTCATTTCTTGATGCTGAATACTGAAATCGATCGCATCTAAAGCTTTTTTATTGCCAAACGTTTTTGTCAGAGCTTTGACTTCAATAATGTTATCCATGCTATTGAGTCCTAGTTAAATAATGCTCATAGCGTGGCAATTTTTTGTGTCGCTTTTATAAAAAAAACATGTCAGAAATGTGGCAAAAAATCGTATCTAAAAAAGGTATAGCAGGTAAGATTCAAGCAAAATAAAGGAGCAGAGAGATTACCTAGACGAGAGCACTAACTTGTCTAGATAACGCCTTAATGAAAAGTTAATAAATGAATCAATAGCGCGGCTATATATAATAGAAAATAAAATAGCCTTTAGATTTCATCGTATTTAACCCATAAACAAAATATACTTTTTAGGTATTATCTTGAATTTAAGTTCTATATAATCATAAGGTTGATCATATTTCTATTATAATAAGCAATATCTAAAGTAAGGCGTCTGAATTGAAAAAAGTAATAACGCTAACCACATTAATATTGGTGTTAATGGGTTGCAGTAGCCATAGTGAAAAAGACTCAGTAAGCGATAATGAGCATTGTGTTCTCGTGAGTAACCCTGCACTAATGAACAATGATAATGGAAATTGTACTAAATTCGACTTTAGAGCATTTTTTGAAGAAAGAAATAAAGATAAAAGATAAAAGCGTTAAATTGCAGAAAATCGGAAACGTTAATCCAAAGTCACTGCGTTTTTCTTAAATCATTTTCCGAAAGCCTTGAGTAAGCAACAATCTACTCAAGGTATGAACAGGCTACTCCCTACCTCAAAAACGAGTCAAAATCAAATCGCGATAGATGATTACAAAGAAAAATCATAATCAGTCGATTAAACATGAAACTTTTACATTCTGATTAGTGCCCCCCCTTCCAAACTCACTTTGAATGACACAAAAATCACTTTCACCTATTTTTCAACTTATCGTTTATCTATACAATCTTGGCGTTTTAAATTTAGAAGAATAAAAGAATGAATGAGCTCCTAATCTTTCACCACCGGCTAAAACAAGCCCGTGAAGAGCATGGCATGACCCAAGTCGATGCTGCAAAACACCTTAAGATAGCAAGACAAACCTACTTAGACTTAGAGAATGGTCGAACACAACCACGCTTAGATACACTTTTAGAATTATCAAAGATGTTTAATAAAAGCATTATGTTCTTTGCTGGTGATCGTCCTTCTTTAGATGAGTTTGACACCTTGGAGTTACTGGCGGAGCTGCAACAACGCTATGTGACGCTTTCCACTGACAGGACTGAAGAGGCGACGGCTCAACCGGAATAAAAAAGCCTGGGAAATAGCAACCTTTTGGGAGGGTATTGCTAATGACATCCATGCTTTAAAGATTTCTACGATTTCCTCGAAGCTCACTTTGTATGGGGTGGCCAAACAACACGCATCGTTTACGCCATGAACGCTAGCTTGTCTTCAGTTACACCCAAATCTGCTAGGCGTTGTTTCCTCCCTACCTTTTCAGATAGCACATCAATGACTTCAAGGGCTACATTCACTGCTTGCTCTTGTGTCATTGCTGCCGTGTCGATACCCATCGCTTTGGCTATATCAACAAAAAACATAGATTGGTTCAAAAATCTAAGATTAGGTGTCTCAAGCTCGATACAGAAATTAATTTTAAACAGTTATTTTTTAATCATCTAAATAGTATTCCTTTTGCACATGCTTTACGTGTATCGTTCATTTTGCAATCGATATAAAGGACACTAGTTAATGAAAAAACTTCTTTTAGCTGTACTCCCTTTTGTACTCTTTTCAACACCATCATTCGCCTATACAAAATATACGGTTTTAAACAGTACTTCAGGTACTGTTGACTACCTTATCTTTAAACAAATGAGCGGACTTTTTTGTGGTGAGCACTATATTGATAATCTAACACCCTGGTCATTAACGCCTGATTCTGATGGCAGGGGAGCTTGCCTGCTTAAGAGTATCCAAGGAATACTTCACATTGATGGCGAAGATATACCATTGGAATATCATTCATCAGGTACGTCATATGGCCAATTCGTTATTGTATCGAAGCGTGTTGATAATAAGGTAACAGCAAAAATAGTATCCGCCGATATTTTGGGTAACTATAACAATTGTGATGATACCCCTCAATATGATGATACCCCGAAATATGATGATACTCCCTCGGTGTAAGGGTAATCCTCAATAACTAAATAACGACAAATGGAAAATAAAAAGCCGCTCTTTGGCGGCTTTATATATGTACTTATAAGCGACCAGATCACTTGAGAGATATACTTTTTACAAATACATAGCGCGTATCACTTATTCTATAGTCGATGTTAAGGATACTACGTGATGAAAAAACTTCTTTTAGCAATACTCCCTTTTTTACTATTTTCAGCTCCATCCTTCGCCTATCCAAAATATACGGTTTTAAACAGTACACTAGGCACTATTAATAAACTTACTTTTTATCAAATAATTTCAGAATGTAGTCCTAATTATATTTATAATATAGGTCCCCAATCGTTAAAGCAGGAACAGCCCCCTTATGACAGGAGTAATTGCCTGCTAACGGACATCAAAGGAACACTTCATATAGACGGTATGGACATCCCTCTAGAGTACCATTCATTCGGTACCACATATGGTCAATTCGCTATTGTAGCAAAGCAGATTAATAATAAGTGGAACGCTAAAATAGTGTCTGCTGATATTAGGGGAGACTATCAAGAGCCTAACATACCTAAAGATGTAGAGCATCAATAACTGAATAATGGCAAATACAAATTTAATCAGGTTTAAAATTATTTATATGATACATAAAATACGGCTATTTATACTTAGTGATAAAATAATTAAAAAGAATGTGAAAAATTACATCTTTATTTCTGATTTTTAATCATCTTTATACCTAGCCTAAATGTTTGATACAAAAAAGACCGATATTTATCGGCCTTTTTGAATATCATACAGTGAATGGAAATTACTCTTCTTTAGGGTAATGAATATCAACACCGAGCCCAGGATGACAGTCATAAAGTTTTACGTCACCTTTATGTAATTCAGCTACCGCTTTAACTAAAGATAACCCTATGCCTAAACCACCATCATTTCGTGCTTTATTGATCCGGTATAATCGTTCAAACACTCGCTCTTTTTCGCATTCAGGAATACCAGGGCCATTATCTTTCATCGCGATCATCACGGATTCATTTTCTTGTCGGCAAATCAGAGAAAGCTCACTTCCTTTAGGGCAATAACGCAATGCGTTTTCCACCAAATTAGCCAGTTGCTGGATCAACAATTCACGATCACCCTGAATAACAAGCGGAGACTTTGGCGTATGAACGTTTAAGACCATCCCTGCATCATCTGCTACATCGACATAGATATCCGCAATAATATTGACTACATCAACAATATCTACAGTTTCAAATCGTTGACGACGTTGACCTGACTCAATTTGTGAAATCCGCAATAGCGCATCAAAAATATCAGCCAAACGAGTAGATTCTTTGACAGCTAATGCTAACTGCTCAGATAAATGATGGCTATCAACTGTATTTTGTTGAACCAGCATTTCATCGAGAGTCAGTAAATGATACTGCAAACGTGTGATAGGTGTTTTCAATTCATGAGCAATATTGGCAGAAATATCGCTCATTGCCGCCACAACACTTTGTAAGTGAGAGAGCATTTCATCCACCGAATAACTGATACGATCCAGATCATTATCTTGCCGAGAAACGGTGGTTCTTGCCGATAAATTGCCTTCTGATGCCATTTTTAGCACATGTTCAATACGATCAATTTTTTCTTGGTTACGTTTACTCATGTAAGTGACGATTACGCCACTCAGTAGCACAACGAGTATCCCAGATAAGGTAAAGCCTGTGACTAAAACATCGATAACATCATCTTCATCAATAGGTTCTTTGTCTATTTCAGTTGTCATTCCATACATAAAGGCTTCAATGTTTTGCTCAATCTCGTCATTTAATTCATCTAAATGATAATCAACATACGAAATCGTGATACTTGATATCAGTAGCAAGCTCACTATAGAGACGGTAACAAACATTACTCCTTGTTGAATCGCAGAATGACGTAACCAAGGATGCGAAGCGCAAAATGTCTTTATGCGTTCGACCATTAACGGCAGTATTGCGCTTCTCATTTTTTGCACTCTAATTTGTAACCCGCCCCACGTACGGTATGGATCAACTGATCGCCAAACGGTTTTTCTAATTTATTACGCAAGCGACTGATATGTGTTTCTACTACACTGGTCTGAGGCTCAAAATACAATCCCCATACATGCTCAAGTAACATAGTTCGTGTGATCACACGGCCTGGATGACGAAGAAAAAGCTCCAAAATACGAAACTCTTTCTGCTGTAACTGTAAGTTTTGCCCTTGGCGACATGCGGTATGATCAAATAAATTCAGTGAAACATCAGCATAGTGCAATTCGTTAGTGGCTTTTTCTAGCAACTGATGTGAACGACGAGATAACGCAGACAAGCGTGCCAATAACTCTGAAAAAGCAAATGGCTTAGTTAAATAATCATCGCCTCCTGCCTCTAATCCATCAACGCGATCATCTATCCCCCCCAGCGAGGTTAAAAATAATACGGGCATGGTTATTTTTGATGCTCGTAATGCCTTAACAAGCGCGAGTCCATCTAAGCCTGGCAACATTCGATCTACAATCGCGATATCAAATTGTTCCGTGAGACATATCGATAATGCATGTCTCCCATCATCAACACATAAAATATTATGTCCGGCTTCTTGGAGGCCTTTCTCAACATAACGGCTTAAACTGATATCGTCTTCAACAAGCAAGATACGCATAATAATCGCTCGGTAATATAATCAGACTCACTAAACGTGCTGTCCAATAAAAATAAATGAACTAGATCAATACAGAAAAGCAGTGAGCGCTTTAACAACATCGCTCACTGCAATTATTTTAGAGGTAGGCTTATACTCAGAAAAAGTACGACGTATTTACCGTAATATTGCCACCATTCGCGATGCTATCTACATAGTATTCCATTGCCGCACCAATGTGAATATTTCGGTAAAGGTTATAATCAACGCCAACACTTGCAACAATACCTAACGCACTGTCTTTTTTATTCTCACCACCAGAGCGAGGTAGATTTATCTCAATGTCATCATTTAATACGTGCTCATATTCATCATGAGATGATGAGGTGTATTTATAATGGCTATACGTTAAACCAAGACCGCCTTTAAGCTGTATGTTTTCAGATAATGAGTAAAACATCACAGGCTTTAGGCTAATTTGTTTAACCGATAAATCCGACTCCCACTCGCGCTCTAAAATAAATCCAGGTTTATCAGACAGAAGTAACTGACTGCTATCCCCGTCTAAATCAAACTGTTTATAGCTAAGTTCAAGACCATAATTGTTTTCTGTTTTATAGCCAATAAAACCACCGAACACAGAGCTAGAATCACTAGCTACAACCGTTTTATTATCAGCGAGAAAGTGTGTTTGGTAATCGTGTTTTACTGATGCTGCACCATATTCCAAACCCATATAAGGCGTAGCCACTGCACTACCACTTAGGAAGGCTAACGAAAGCAATACTGACTTTTTCATTTTATCTATCTGTAACTAATGAGGAGATTATACTATTTCAACAATTGTGAAATTATCGTGATATCTAGAGAGCATTAACTCGCAATTCGAATATAATCTACATCAATAGCAGTATGATTAAATTCTTTATCAATTTCGCCAGAGATCGTTATTTTCGTTTCCGGTGTAACTTGGATGCCGAACCACTTGTCATGATCAATCTCAATCGTGACAGAGCCAGTACCATCAGTAAATGTGTAATGCTCACCACCTAAAGAGCGGGTAATATTTCCTGTCAGTGCCACCGGTGTATCATCACTGAACATGCCAGCATCAAGCACAGCCTTCACTGTGTTTAAGCCGTAACTTGGTCCAGTAAATCCTTGTTGTTGAGTTTGTACTGCCATTGACGGTATAAAACCTTGAGTTGGCATTTCAGCTAAAACTGATGTTGATAACAATGCTGCTGGTAAAAGGAATAAAGAAATACGTTTAATAGACATGTTGAAAACCTTATGTTTGTTTTGATGCTGAAAGAATACATAAGGTTCTATACACCAACCTGTCATGAACTTTACATTTTTGTAAGGTTCGCAATAGCACCGTACACAAGGTAAAGAATGTTTTGACTAATCAGGAGTTGTTGCTTATCAAGCGGATAATGTTTTAAAAAGACTTAAGGAATGGATAACGACGATTCGATTAGAGGAGAAACTGTCTTGTCATTATAAAGAAAGTGGCTCATTCATCGTCATGCCAGCACTCTCTTAACTGTGCAGGTCAAGTAGCGAGTATCGAATTTGGGGATGAAGTACACATCTGTGGAAGTAGAATGTTGAATTTAAACCAATACATTAACACTTATATAGTAAGAGACTTTAGCGTCAATAGTTAATGTTTGTAGTGGTACATTAAATTTGGCCACCTACTCAGAGGTGATATCATCACCTCTTAACATGGATAGGTGACATCATGACAAAACGAACAAGACGATTATTTAGTGCTGAATTTAAATTAGAGGCAGCA